>NZ_WMHO01000289.1 GCF_010994245.1 Sandarakinorhabdus rubra | reverse complement strand
TCGCCGGCTTTGGCCCGGTGCTCACCGAGGCCGCGCCGGGCGGGCTGACCCGGGTGCGGCTGGGGCCGTTCGCTGCCGAGGGGCTGGCCAATGCCGCGCTGGCGCAGGTGCGCGCTGCCGGCTATGCCGAGGCCCGTCTGATTCCCCCCATCAATTCCCGCTGATCGAGGACTGAACCGTTGATGCGCTTTTCTGTTCCTGCCCTTCTTGCCGTTGCCGCCGCCAGCTCTGCCCAGGCCAAGGCGCCCGCCTATGACACCGCTGCCCCAATCGCCTATCTCAAGGACGTGCAAACGGGACGCGTGCTGTTTGCCAAGGAGGCTGACAAGCGCATCCCGCCCGCCTCGATGGGCAAGATGATGAGCGTCTATGTTGCCTTCAAGCTGATCAAGGCTGGCGAGGCCAGCCTTGATCAGAAGGTGCTGGTGCGCCCCGAAACCTGGAAGAAGTGGAACAACCAGGGCAGCACCATGTTCCTGGAAGTGAACAGCCAGGTAAGCGTGGAAAACCTGCTGCACGGCATCGTCACCCTGTCGGGCAATGATGCCTGCGTCGTGCTGGCCGAAGGGCTGGGCGGCACCGAGGCCAATTACGTTGCGTTGATGAACCGCGAGGCGCAGCGGCTGGGCCTGAAGAACAGCCATTTCGCCAACACCAATGGCTGGCCCGATCCGAACGAATATGTGACCGCCCGCGATCTCGCCACCATCGCGGAGGCCACGATCCGCGACTTCCCCGATCTTTATGCCCGCTTCTACCAGAAGGAGGGCTTCACCTGGGGCAAGACCATGGGATCGGGGCAGGACATCACCCAGTCCAACCGCAATCCGCTGCTGGGCAAGGTGCCGGGCGCCGATGGCCTGAAGACCGGCCATACCGAGGAGGCCGGCTACGGCTTCACCGGTTCGGCCATCCAGAACGGCCGGCGGTTGGTGATGGTGGTGGCCGGCCTGCCGAGCTTTGGCGAGCGGGTGTCGGCCAGCGTCGATTTCATGAACTGGGGCTTTGCTGCCTGGCAGAATGTGCCGTTGGGCAAGAAGGGTCAGAGCCTGGGCAAGGTGGCGATCGAGGACGCCGCCGAACCAACGATCTCCGCAGTGGCCGGGCGTGACCTGTACGTGACGCTGCCGCGCGGCTTTGGCATGGAGCGCAAGACCAGTGTCGAAGGCCTGCCCGGCCTGAAGGCGCCGCTGAAGGCCGGCCAGCAGGTGGGCAATCTGGTGGTGACGATGCCGGGCCAGGCGCCGGTGAAGGTGCCGCTGGTGACGCCCGTCGCCATCGAGGAGGCGGGCATTTTCCGCCGCGCCCTCAACTGGATGATGAGCTTCTTCTCCTGATGCAGCGGGGTCGCTTCATCACGCTGGAAGGCGGGGAGGGGAGCGGCAAGTCCACGCAGGGGCGCCTGCTGGCCGACCATCTGCGAGGCAAGGGCCACGAGGTGGTGTTGACCCGTGAACCGGGCGGCACGCCGGGCGCCGAAGCGATCCGCGCACTGGCGGTGACCGGCGAGCCTGACCGCTGGATGCCGTGGAGCGATGCGCTGCTGATGACCGCCGCGCGGGTGGACCATGTCGAGCGCGTGATCCGCCCGGCGCTCGGCCGTGGGGCCACCGTGGTGTGCGACCGCTTCATCGATTCGACCCGCGCCTATCAGGGTGCCGGGCGCGGCCTGCCCGATGCCGCGCTCTGCCGCCTGCACGATGATGCCGTGGGCCTGTGGCCGGATCTCACACTGGTGCTGCTGCTCGATGAAGCCGATGGCCTGCGGCGGGCTGCGGCGCGCGGGAGCGCAGAGGCGCGGTTCGAGGCCATCGGGGCCGCGTTTCACGCCCGCGTCCAGGGCTTCTTCGTCGCGCTGCCGGCGGCAGAACCTGCCCGCTGCCGCTCCATCGATGCCAGCGGCAGCATCGCCGCGGTCTCCGCGCGCATCATCGCGGCGCTGGCATGACGCTGATCGGCCACCAGGCCCAGGTGGCGGCCTTCATGGCGGCCTTTGGCGACGGCGGCCGGCCGCACCATGCTTGGCTGCTCACCGGGCAGAAGGGGCTGGGCAAGGCGCTGTTCGCGCGCGAAGCCGCCACCTGGCTGCTGGCTGGGGCGCCGGCCGGAGCGGATTTCAGCGTGCCGGCCGATGCCGAGGCCGCTCGGCTGATGGCGGCCGGCTCGCACCTCGATTTTCGGCTGATCGAGCGGACACCCGCCAAGACCGGCAAGCTGCGTGCCGAGATCGTGATTGGCCAGATCGCGCGCCGCCCGGACAGCGAGGGCCAACCGCTGCGCGAGTTCCTGGCCGGCACGCCGATGCTGGGCGCGCGCCGGGTGGTGGTGATTGACGCTGCCGAGGACATGAACCGTAACACCGCCAATGCCCTACTGAAGAATCTCGAGGAACCGTCTGAGAACACGATCTTCCTGTTGGTCAGTCACCTGCCCGGCCGGCTGTTGCCCACCATCCGCTCGCGCTGCCGCGCCTTGCGCTTCTCGCGCCTGCCCGATGCCGACGTGGCAAGGGTGCTGGCGGCCGCCGATCTGTCGGGCGAGGACGAGGCATTGCTGCTCCGCCTTGCGGAAGGCTGCCCGGGCCGCGCCGTGGCGCTGGGAGAGGCAGGCATCACCGCACTGGAGCGCGAGCTGGCGGCGCTGGCCGGACTGCCGGTGGAGCGCGCCAACCCGG
>NZ_WMHO01000288.1 GCF_010994245.1 Sandarakinorhabdus rubra | reverse complement strand
CCAGGCTGGCGGCGCTGACCGCCGCTGCCTTCGGCCAGCGCCGCAAGATGTTGCGCGCCAGCGTGAAGGGCCTGCCGGGCGCGCTGGAAGCGCTGGAGGCCGAGGGCATCAGGCCCGAAGCCCGCGCCGAGACGGTGCCGGTCGAGGCCTTTGCCAAGGCGGCCGCCCGGCTCTAGTATGGCCGGACGCCAACAGGGGGACGCCGGCCAAATGAAGCACGCAATCCTGGGGCTGGCATTGTCCGCTCTTGCCGCCACATCCTCGACTGCCGCCCCTGCGGGGGTGCCCGCCGCCCGGAAGCCCGGCTTTGACCGGATCCGCGAAGCCGATCTGCGCGCCGATCTGGGCTTTCTGGCCGGTGATGGGCTGCTGGGCCGCATGTCGCTGCAGCCGGGCGACCAGGCCGCCATCGAATGGGTCGCTGCCGAGTTCGCCAGGGCCGGGCTGAAGCCCGCCGCCACCGATGCCAGGGGCGCGCCCAGCTGGTTCCAGCCGGTGCCGCTGATCGAATATCGCGCCAACAGCGCGGCCAGCCTCATGACCCTCAACAGCCCCGGCGGCAGCCAGAGCTGGAAGGCGCCGGAGTTTGGCGGCGGCTTCAAGAATGATCTCGATCTCACGGCGCCGCTGCTGTTTGCCGGCTATGGCATCACCGCGCCCGGTGTCGGCTATGATGATTATCGCGGGGTGGATGCGCGCGGCAAGATTGTCGTGCTGTTCGAGCATGAACCGCAGGAGGATGATCCCAAATCGCGGTTCGGCGGCACCGGCAACACCCGCCACGCCACGAACCGGGTGAAGGCCCTGAACGCCCAGGCGCACGGCGCGCTCGCCATCATCGTGATGGCCGAGCCCAACCGCAAGCATCCCTCCAACCGCGACCGCGTGAACCGGATCGGTGGCAGCGCCCGCCGGGTGCCGGCGCTGCCGGTGCAGGCGCTCGTCGATGATGCGCTGCACATCCCGGTGTTGACCGTGTCCGACGCGGTGGGCGCCAGCCTGCTTGCCGCTGCCGGCAGCACGCCGCAGGCCCTGCAGGCGGCCATCGATGCCGACCTTGCGCCGCAATCGCGCGACCTGCCCGGCACCAGCCTCACCCTGCACCTCGAAAACAGCGTCCGCAGCCGCGGGCAGTCCGCCAATGTCGTGGGCCTGCTGCCCGGCAGCGATCCCGGTCTTGCGGCCGAGACCATCATCATCAGCGCGCATCATGACCATGATGGCTTCAACGGCGCCGAGATCTGGCATGGTGCCGATGACAATGGCTCCGGCACGGTTGGCGTGGTCGAACTGGCGCGCGCCTTCATGGCCAATCCGGCCCGGCCGAAACGCTCGATCCTGTTCGTGGTGTTCGCCGCCGAGGAACGCGGGCTGCTCGGTGCCTATCATCTCGCCGCCAATCCGCTGCGCCCGCTGGCCACCACCCGCGCCATGATCAACTTCGACATGATCGGCCGCGATGAAAAGGCCAGCGAGCAGACCGATGGCCTGATCACCATCCCGGCCGACACCAGCAACCGCCTGAACCTGATCGGCGCCGGCTACAGCCCGGATTTCAACCGCGTGGTGACGGACGCCAACCGCAGCATCGGCCTGACGCTGGATGACCGGTTCGACAAGGAGAATGCGCTCAACATCTTCTTCCGCAGCGACCAGTTTCCGTTCGTGCTGAAGGATATCCCGGCCTTCTGGTTCTTCACCGGCTTCCACCCCGATTATCACCACACCAGCGATACGGCGGACAAGATCAACTACGCCAAGATGGCGAAGATCCTGCAGCTGGCCTATCTGTCGGCCTGGCGGCTGGCCGATGATGCGGCCGTCCCCGCCTTCATCACCGATCCGCCCGGCGCGAAATAGCCGGGTTCAGGGGCGCGCCGTCGGCGGCTTAACCGGTGCGGCGCTTGCCGTCTGGGTGCCCTTGGCAATCACGCCTTCGAGCCGCGCGGCAGCCGAACAGTCCGCCTTGCACAGCGCCTTGATGCGGGCGAGGTTGATCTGCGCCCTGGCCGTCGCGCCGCGCGCCACCAGCGCCCTTCCCTGCCCTTCCAGCGCCCCGATGTCGGACGGGTTGAGGGCGAGGGCCTCGCGATAATATTTCACCGCCTTGCCCGGCAGGCCAAGCTTTTCATAGGCTTGCGCGATGCCGCTGAAGGCCGCGACATTGCGCGGATCGCTGGCCAGCGCGGCTTCGAAACTGTCGATGGCGTCCTGCGGCTTGCCGGCGGCGAGCGCGGCCTGACCGGCCTGCGCGAACTGCACGGAGACCGGCTTCAACTGGTCATCACGGGTCGGGGCCGCACCAAGCGGCGCGGCGGACAGCAACAGGGCGAACATCAGAACGGGGCGCATCACGTCTCTCCTGCAGCCATGATTATCAGAGCCGCCGGGCCTGCGCGATGAAAAAGCCGTCGCAGCCGTCGTCGGCCGGCGTGAGCAGGCGGTGCTGCCACGCGCCAAGGCCATCAGTCCCGGCGAGCTGCGCCTCGCCCTCGGCCGGCAGCAGCGAGCAGACGACATAGACCAGCCGACCGCCGGGCCGCAGCAGCGTGGTGCCCAGCCGGATCAGCATGGCCTGGGTGGCGGCCAGCCGCGCCAGCCGCTCCGGTGTCAGCCGCCAGCGGCTTTCCGGATTGCGGCGCCAGGTGCCGCTGCCCGAACAGGGCGCATCGATCAGCACGGCATCGGCCTCGCCAGCCAGATCGGCCA
>NZ_WMHO01000287.1 GCF_010994245.1 Sandarakinorhabdus rubra | reverse complement strand
CGCCGGCGCCGGCGTGCTGGTGATTGGCCGGCCGATCACCGCGGCGCCTGATCCGGCAGCGGCAGCGGCTGCCATCGCGGCGAGCCTGCGATGAGCGCCACCCCGTTCAAGATCTGCGGTATTTCCACGCCCGAGACACTCGATGCGGCGGTGGCCAGCGGCGCGGCGCATATCGGATTCAATTTCTTCCCGCCCAGCCCGCGCGCCGTGACGCCCGATGCGGCCGCCGCGCTGATCGGCCGGATGCCGGCCGGCATTGGCCGGGTGGCGGTGCTGGTGGCGCCCGATGATGCGCTGGTGACGGCGGTGATCGCGGCCGGCTGCACGCATCTGCAACTGCACGGCGCCGGGCCGGAGCGGGTGGCGCAGCTGCAATCCCGCCATGGCCTGCCGGTGTGGCTGGCCGCCGGTGTGAAGACCCGGGCCGACATCGCAGATGCGCAAAAGGCCGCCGGGCCGGCCGACCTGTTGCTCCTTGATGCCAAAGCGCCTAACGACGCGCCGTTGCCCGGCGGCAACGGGCTGGCGTTCGATTGGCGGCTCCTGGCCAGCAACCGGCCCCAGCGCCGCTTCGGGCTGGCCGGCGGGTTGACGCCGGACACGGTGGCCGAGGCTATCCGCCTCGTGCAGCCGGCGCTGGTCGACGTGGCATCGGGTGTCGAGGAGAGTGCAGGGGTGAAATCGGTGGAGAAGATCATGGCCTTCGCGCATGCCGTGAGGTCGGCATGAACATCGCAAGCAGCTTGCGTGCCGGCCCGGATGCGAACGGCCATTTCGGCCAGTTCGGTGGGCGTTATGTGGCCGAAACGCTGATGCCGCTGATCCTCGAGCTGGAACAGGCCTACACGGCGGCCAAGGCCGATCCGGCCTTCCATGCCGAGCTTGATGATCTCCTGAAACATTATGTCGGCCGCCCGAGCCCGCTCTATTTCGCCGAGCGGCTGACCGACGAGCTGGGTGGCGCCAAGATCTATCTGAAGCGCGACGAGCTCAACCACACCGGCGCCCACAAGATCAACAACTGCATCGGCCAGATCCTGCTCGCCCGCCGCATGGGCAAGACGCGCATCATCGCCGAGACCGGCGCCGGCCAGCATGGGGTCGCCACCGCCACCGTGGCAGCGCGCTTCGGCCTGCCGTGCACCATCTACATGGGCGCCCGCGACATCGAGCGCCAGGCTCCCAACGTGTTCCGCATGAAGCTGCTGGGCGCCGAGGTGAAGGCGGTGGAATCGGGTTCGCGCACCCTGAAGGACGCGATGAACGAAGCGCTGCGCGACTGGGTGACCAATGTCGCCGACACCTTCTACATCATCGGCACTGCCGCCGGCCCGCACCCCTATCCGGAGTTGGTGCGCGATTTCCAGACGGTGATCGGCAAGGAAGCCCGCGCCCAGATCCTGGAGCGGGAAGGGCGCCTGCCCGATCTGCTGGTCGCGGCCATCGGCGGCGGCTCCAACGCCATCGGCCTGTTCCACCCCTTCCTTGATGATGCAGGCGTGCGCATCGTCGGCATCGAGGCGTCGGGCAAGGGGCTCGACACCCACGAGCATGCCGCCAGCCTTGCCGGTGGCCGCGCCGGGGTGCTGCACGGCAACAAGACCATGCTGCTGCAGGACGAGGACGGCCAGATCACCGAAGCGCACAGCATTTCCGCCGGCCTTGATTATCCTGGCATCGGCCCGGAACATGCCTGGCTCCACGCCATCGGCCGCGTGGAGTATCAGAGCGCTACCGACACCGAGGCGCTGGAGGGCTTCAAGCTGCTGTGCCGGACCGAGGGCATCATCCCGGCGCTGGAGCCGGCGCACGCGCTGGCCGCGGTGGCCCGCATCGCGCCGACGATGGGCAAGGACCAGATCATCATCGCCAACCTGTGCGGCCGCGGTGACAAGGACATCTTCACGGTGGCCGAGGCGCTGGGAGTGAAGATGTGAGCGGCCCCGATCGCCTGTCGGCCCGCTTTGCCGCCTGCGCCAGCGAAGGCCGTGCCGCGCTGGTCACCTTTGTCACGGCTGGCGATCCTGATCTCGCCACCTCCGCCCAGATCCTGGCCGAACTGCCGGCGGCCGGGGCGGACATCATCGAACTGGGCATGCCGTTCACCGATCCGATGGCCGATGGCCCGGCGATCCAGCGCGGCAACTTGCGCAGCCTTGGCGCCGGCACCACATTGAATGCCGTGCTGGCAATGGTGAAGGACTTCCGCGCCCACGATGATGCCACGCCCATCGTGCTGATGGGCTATTTCAACCCGATCCTCGCCTTTGGCCCGGAGCGTTTTGCCGCCGAAGCCAAAGCCTGCGGCATCGATGGCTGCATCGTGGTGGACCTGCCGCCGGAGGAGGCCGCTGAGCTGGCCCCAGCCCTGTCCGCCCACGGCCTGCACCTCGTGCGGCTGGCGACGCCCACCACCGATGCGGCCCGCCTGCCGGCCGTGCTCGGCGGCGCGTCGGGCTTCCTTTACTATGTCGCGGTCGCCGGCGTGACGGGGGCCAACAGTGCTGCGGCCAGCGACATCGCCGCCGCCGTCAGCCGGCTGAAGGCGGCGACCGACCTGCCGATCGCCGTGGGCTTTGGCGTGCGCACCCCCGAACAGGCCGCAGCCGTGGCCGCCCATGCCGATGCCGTGGTGGTGGGCAGCGCCATCGTGGACGCCATCGGTGCCGCCGCTGAAGCGCGCGCCAACGACATTCCGGCCCGTGTTGCCGCCCAGGTG
>NZ_WMHO01000286.1 GCF_010994245.1 Sandarakinorhabdus rubra | reverse complement strand
CGGCAGGCGGCTGGCCGGCACCGCCGCCCGCAGCGGCAGCATCCGCCGCCCCCGGGGCTGCGGCGTCTGGCGGCGATGACGTCAAGAATCATCCCGGCGTGGTGAAGTCGCCAATCGTCGGCACCGCCTATCTGACGCCGGAGCCGGGCGCGGCGCCGTTCATCAGCGAAGGCGCGGCAGTGAAGGCCGGCGACACGCTGCTGATCATCGAGGCGATGAAGGTGATGAACCCGATCACCGCGCCGAAGGGCGGCATCGTCAAGTCCATCCTGGTGAAGTCCGAACAGCCGGTGGAGTATGACCAACCGCTGGTGATCATTGAGTAACCGGCCCGTGTTCAGGAAGGTCCTCATCGCCAACCGGGGCGAGATTGCGCTGCGTGTCCACCGCGCCTGCCGCGAGATGGGCATCCGCACCGTGGCGGTGCACTCCACGGCCGATGCCGATGCCATGCACGTGCGGCTGGCCGACGAGGCCATCTGCATCGGCCCGCCGTCGGCCACCGACTCCTATCTCAACATCCCGGCGATCATTTCGGCTGCCGAGATCGCCCAGGCCGATGCCATCCACCCCGGCTATGGCTTCCTGAGCGAGAACGCCCGCTTTGCCGAGATCGTGCAGGAGCATCGCATCACCTGGATCGGGCCGGACCCTGAGCATATCCGCAAGATGGGCGACAAGGTGGAGGCCAAGCGCACCGCCGCCGCGCTCGGCCTGCCGCTGGTGCCGGGCTCCGATGGCCCGGTGACCTCGGTGGAGGAGGCGCTCGAGGTCGCCGCGAAGATCGGTTACCCGGTGCTGGTCAAGGCTGCTTCGGGCGGCGGCGGGCGCGGCATGAAGGTGATCCCCGATGCCGCAAGCCTGCCCTCGCTGGTCAGCCAGGCCAAGAGCGAGGCCAAGGCCGCGTTTGGCGACGACACCGTCTATATCGAGAAATATCTCTCCGAGCCCCGCCATATCGAGTTCCAGATCTTCGGGGACGGGCAGGGCGGCGCCGTCCACATGGGCGAGCGTGACTGTTCGCTGCAGCGCCGCCACCAGAAGGTGCTCGAGGAAGCCCCGTCACCGGCGCTGAGCGCTGCCGAACGGGCGCGCATGGGCGAAGTGGTGCGGCAGGCGATTTCCAAGCTGAAGTATCGCGGTGCCGGCACCATCGAGTTCCTCTGGGAGAACGGCGAGTTCTTCTTCATCGAGATGAACACCCGCCTGCAGGTGGAACACCCGGTTACCGAGGCGATCACGGGCCTCGACCTCGTGCGCGAACAGATCCGCGTCGCCGCCGGTCTGCCGCTCAGTGTCACGCAGGACGATATCCACTTCGAAGGCCACGCCATCGAGTGCCGCATCAATGCCGAGGATCCGGCGACGTTCGCGCCCTCGCCGGGGCGGGTCACCGATTTCCACCAGCCGGGCGGCCTGCACGTGCGGGTCGATTCGGCGCTCTATGATGGCTATCGCATCCCGCCCTATTACGACTCGCTGATCGCCAAGCTGATCGTCTATGGCGCCAGCCGCGATGAGTGCCTGATGCGGCTGCGGCGCGCGCTGGAAGAGTTCGTCATTCACGGGCCGAAGACCACGATCCCGCTGCACCAGGCGCTGATCGAGGATCCGGACTTCCTGAACGGCGATTATTCGATCAAGTGGCTGGAACGTTGGCTGGCGGCCCGCGCCGCGGCCGGCTGAGGGAAATTTCGGACTGGCGCCGGAACGTCCCCCGGCGCATCATCTCCCCGTGAGCCGCCCTCTCGCCAACCGGCTGGATCCTGATCTGCTGCTGCGCGCCTATGCCGGCGGCATCTTCCCCATGGCCGAACGCGCCGATTCCCCAGACGTGTTCTGGGTGGAACCGCGTCGGCGCGGGATCTTGCCGCTGGATGGCTTCCACCTGCCCAGGAGCCTGGCCAAGACCCTGAAGCAGGAACGTTTCCGCTTCACCGTCGATCGCGCCTTCGCGGCCATCGTGGCCGGCTGTGCCGAGCCGGCGCCGGGGCGCAGCGAGACCTGGATCAACCCGCTGATTGCCGAGGCCTATGTGGCGCTGCACCGGCGCGGCCATGCCCATTCGGTGGAGGCCTGGACACACGATGGCGAACTGGCCGGCGGCCTTTATGGCGTGCGGTTGGGCGCGGCTTTCTTTGGCGAATCGATGTTCACGCATGTGCGGGACGCGTCCAAATGCTGCCTCGCAGCGCTGGTTGCGCGGTTGCGGCTGGGCGGCTTCACCCTGCTCGACACCCAGTTCCTCACCCACCATCTCGCCGGCTTTGGCGCGATCGAGATCCCGGCGAAGGATTATCGCACGCTGCTGGCCGCCGCGGTGCCGGGCTCGGGCGATTTCTTTGCGGCGGATGAGGGCGGGCGCGGTGCGGGCCCGTCCGGAAAGCGCATCGTGCAGCTCTTGAGCCAGACATCATAGCGCGGGTGCTGCATCACGTTGAGGCTGGGGCTTTCGGCAAACAGCCAGCCGGAGAACACCCGCCGCACCTGCCCGCCCAGCCGTTCGTCCACCTGCAGAAAGCCGCCGGACAGTTTCGGCGTTTCCCACGGCAGCGTTGTCTCGCAGGTCCGGGCGGTGATGCGCAGCCCGCCGAAATCCAGATATTGCCCCGGCTTCAGGGTGAGAAAGCGCGTCTCCCCGGTGCGCTTCGCCAGCGCGCCGACCACCAGAACGCGATCCTTCACCGGGGTCAGGCCGGTCTGGGCCGCCGCGCCGCCCGCCAGCGCCAGCCCTGCCAGCAACGCGCCGGCGGCCTCAG
>NZ_WMHO01000285.1 GCF_010994245.1 Sandarakinorhabdus rubra | reverse complement strand
GCTGCCGGCCCCGCCGCCTCCGGCCCAGCTGCCGGCCGCCACGCTCATCACGCGCTGGCAGGCGCCGGAGGCCCGGCAGGGCGTGGCGGTGGATGGAGAGGCCTTCTATGCCGTCACCAACAGCCGCATCGGCAAGTACAGCAAGCGCGATGGCCGCAAGTTGGCCGAATGGATCGGCGATCGCGCCGTGGTGCGCCACCTCAACAGCTGCATCGTGGAGGGCGCCGAGCTGGTGTGCGCCAACTCCAACTATCCGCAGACGCCGATGGCCAGCTCGGTGGAGATCTTCGACACCGCCACCCTCGCCCACAAGCGCTCGATATCGCTGGGCGTGCAGCATGGCTCGCTGACCTGGGTGGAGCGCAGGGCCGGCCGCTGGTGGGCCTGCTTTGCCAATTATGATGCCCCGCGCAGCGATGGCGGCCGCACCAGCCGCGACACCAAGATCGTGATCTTCAACGAAGAGTGGGCGCAGGTGGGCGGCTATATCCTGCCCGACAGCGTGCTTGAGAAGCTGCCACCCAACAGCGTCTCGGGCGGCAGCTTCGGCCCCGATGGCCTGCTCTACCTGACCGGCCATGACGCGGCCGAGATCTATGTGATGAAGCTTCCGTCGCAGGGCCCGGTGCTCGCCCATGTCGGCACCATGGCGGCGCCGCTGGAAGGCCAGGCCTGGGCCTGGGACCGCAGCGCCGGACGGGTGATCTATGGCATCACGCGGCGCGCCGGCGAGGTGGTGGTGATGGCCGTGCCGGACGTTCCGACCCGCTGACGGTGGTCAGGCCTGCAGGGATGTCTCGGCGCGCCCGGCGTCTGCTTCCAGCTGCCCGGCCAGCCGCTTCAGGCCGCGGTGGATGTTGATCTTCACCAACGACTGAGACTGGCCGCTGAGCGCCGAGGCCTCGACGATCGACAGACCGTCGATCTTGACCATGCGGATGGCCTCGGCCTGGGCCGGGCGCAGCTGGCCCAGGAGGCCGCGCACGGCATGGCAGGAGACCACGTCGATCTCGTGGCTGGCGCAGCTGGTGTCCATCGCCGGCGCCGTCCGCTCCCGCTCCATGGCGCGCAGCCGGTCAACCCACTTGAAGCGGGCGATGGCCGCCAGCCACGGGCGCAGCGGCTGACTGCAATCGAAATCATGGCGGCGGTGGTGCAGCGCCAGCAGGGTCTCCTGCACGGCATCGTCCACATGCGCATGCGGCAGGCGGCGCCGGAAATAGCCGCCCAGCCAGGCGCCGACATCCACCAGCAGTGCATCATAGGCGCGTTGGTCACCGGCGCGGCCGCGCGCCATCAGGGCCGACCAGTGTGCGGTCGCATCGGCTTGTCGGGTTGCGGCGCGTATGCCGGAGGTGCGTGAGCCGTTTGCCATGGAGTCTGCCCTTCCATCAACGAAGGCCAGTGTTGCGGCGCGACAGGCCGCCGCACAGGCCCGAAGGGTGCATGGGTTCGATACCGCCCGGCTATGACGCGCAGGGCGCGCTTGCTGAAAATGCCGGTGATGATAGTCTGGGATCATCATGGAGATGCACCAGATCCGCTATTTCCTGTCGGCCGCGCGGCTGCTCAACTTCACCCGCGCTGCCGAGGAGTGCAACGTGGCGCAGCCGTCACTCACCCGCGCCATCCAGAAACTTGAGGATGAACTTGGCGGGCCGCTGTTTCGCCGCGAACGGGCGCGCACCCATCTCACCGAACTCGGCCGCCTGATGCTGCCGCACCTCGAACGCACCTACCGCGCTGCGGAAGATGCCAAGGCGCTGGCCCGCGGCTTTGGCAAGGGGCAGGTGGCACCGCTGGTGCTGGGCGTGTGCACGCTGGTGGAATCGTCCACGCTGGATGCCGTGCTCGCCGAACTGGGCACGGCCATGCCGGGGCTGCAGCTGAACGTGGTGAGCGGCACCAGCGAGGAACTGCTGGCACAGGCGCTGGCCGGCCAGCTGGACCTGATGATCATCGAGGCGCCGGCCGAGGCGCCCGAGCGGTTCGAGGCGTGGCGCCTGTTCAGCCACGAATATCGCATGGTGGTGCGGCGCGATCATCCGGCCGCCAACCAGAGCGAGGTGGCGCTGGAGGTGCTGGCCCGCGAGCCGCTGGTGGAGCATGCCTGTGAAGGGCTGGTGGCGCTGCGCCGGCAGGCCGAGATCGTGGGCATCAGCCTGAACCTGCGCCATGCCGCGCGCGACATGGGACAGTTGAAGCGGCTGATCAGCGCCGGGCTGGGCACCGGCTTCATGCCTGATCCCCGCGATCTGGCCATGTGCGCCGTGCCCGTGGCGGGCGCCGCGATCAGCGCCGATGTGGTGCTGGCCGGCATTGCCGGGCGGCGGCGCAGCCTGGCCGCCGAAAGCTTCCTGCGCGCCAGCCGCGCCCGGCGCTGGGACGGCGCTTCAGCCTGAAGGTGGCCCCAGCGCCGCCAGCACGGCGGCCGGTTCGGCGCGGCGGCGGAAATCCGGATCGACGGAGGCAAAGCGCACGATGCCGTCGCCATCGATCAGGAACGTCGCCGGGATCGGCAGCAGCCGGTCGCTGCCGCCCAGCAGCGCCGCAAGGTCATCGCCGCCGGCGCGATAGGTCGCCGCCAGTTCCGGCGGTATGCTGATCACCAGGCCGAGCGCCAGGCACAGGCCCAGATCGACATCACACAGCCCCAGCGCTCCCGCACGCGCCGCCAGCGCCGCAGCACCGCCGCCCACTTCGCCCGACACGGTGACCAGCCGTGCCCCGGCCGCGGCCAGTGCAGACGCGGCATCGCCCCA
>NZ_WMHO01000284.1 GCF_010994245.1 Sandarakinorhabdus rubra | reverse complement strand
CTGGCCGGGCTGGTCGCCGGCCTGGCGCTGGCGCTGGCCTTTGGCGCGGCGACGCTGGCCGGCGAGGCCATCGCCCAGATGGTGGGCCTGGGCTTTGCCATGCTGGGGCCGATGTCGGGCGGCGGCGGCGCCCTTTCGGCGCTGTTCACCACGCTGGCCTGGGTGGCGCTGCTGGCCGGTGACCTGCACAGCGAGTGGCTGCTGCTGATGCTGGCCGGCGGGGTGGTGCCGGCCACGGGGCTTGGCGACATCGCGGCGCTGGGCGGGCTGATGTTCCTGTGGGGCCTGAAGGTGGCGCTGCCCCTGCTCGCCGTGCTGCTGCTGGCCAATGCGGTGGTGGCGATTGCCAATCGCGCCGCGCCGCAGCTTTCGGTGGTGGCGGTGGGGCCGGCGGCGCTGCTGCTGGCGTTCGTCACTCTGCTGCCGCTGGTGCTGGGCCATGTTTCGGGCCGGCTGGCGCAGGCACTGGCCAGTGCGCACGGGCTGGTGGCGCCCTGATGGCCGGCGAGAAGACCGAGAAGCCAACACCGCGCCGCCGCGAGAAGGCGCTGGAGGAGGGCAATGTCTTTGCCCCGCGCGAACTGGCGCCGGCGGCCAGCTTCGCCGTGGCAACCTTGTTCCTGGTAACCGCTGGCCCGATGCTGTGGCACGATCTGGCCAGCTTCCTCGCGGGCAGCCTGGCGGGTGCTGCCGGCGGCGATGTGCGCGCGCTGGCGCGGCGGTTGCCTGTCGCCGCGCCGCTGCTGCTGCTAGCTATGGTGGCGGTGGTGGCGATCGGCCTGCAGCTGGCGGTCACCCGCCACGCCGGGTTGGGATTGGCGGCGCCGAAATGGTCGCGGATCTCGCCCCTCAATGGCCTCAAGCGGCTGTTCGGTTGGCAGGGGCTGGCCGGCGCCGCCACCGCGCTGTTGAAGCTGGGCGGCATGGCGGCGCTGGGCCTGGCCATCGTGCTGCCGGCGCTGCCGACGATCGCTGCCATCGAGGAGGGCGGACTGGCCGCCGTGGGCGCGCTGCTGGTGCGGCTCGCCGTGGCTTCAACGCTGCTGCTGGCGCTCGTCGCGCTGGTCGATGCCGGCTTCACCTGGTGGCGGCGCGAGCGCCAGTTGATGATGACCCGCGAGGAGGTGAAGCGCGAGAGCCGCGAGAGCGATGGCGCCCCGGAATTGCGCGCCGCCGTGCGCCGCGCCCAGATGGCGGCCGCGCAGGGGCGGATGCGCAAAAGCCTCGCCGATGCCGCCGTGGTGGTGGTCAACCCCGTGCACTTTGCCGTGGCGCTGCGCTATCGCGCTGGGACCGACGAGGCGCCGGTGGTGGTGGAGAAAGGCCGGCTCGACATGGCGCACGCCCTGATCGCGGCCGCGCGCGAGCTGAAGGTGCCGATCATCCGCACGCCGCGGCTGGCACGCGCGCTGTTCTGGTCGGCCAAGGCCGGCCAGATGGTGCGGCCCGAGCTGTTTCCGGCGGTCGCGACCATCCTCGCCTTCGTGATGCGCTTCGACGATCCGGAAGCCGAAGCGGTGCCCGATGTGTTCGTGCCGCCGGCGCTGGATGTCGATGAGCATGGCAAGCCGCGCAAGGCCGGCGCGCCGCTGCCGTTGTAAGCGCTGCTGGAAGGAACTGCCATGGCCACCAATCCGCTGCTTGCCTTCGGTTCCGGTTCCGGGCTGGACAGCCGCGCCATCGTGGAAGGCATCGTGTCGGCCGAGCGCACTGCCCGCGCGGCACCGCTCACTCGGCGCATCGAGGAGTTGCAGGCGCGCATCTCGGCGCTGGGCCAGCTGCGCGCCGCCTTGACCGGCATCGCGACCTCGCTCGACACACGCCTGCGGGGCGGGGAGCTTGGCCTGCAACTGGCCAGCAGCGATGCCGCCATCAGCGTCGAACGCGTCGGCGCCGGGCCGCCGGCGGCACTTTTCCGCGAGGTGGCGGTGACCAGCCTCGCCACCGCCCAGCGGCTGACCGGGCCAACCCTGGCCAGTGCCACGGCGCCGGTGGGCACCGGCACGCTGTCGATCCTGTTCGGCACCCGCATGCCCCTTGCCGGCGGCGGTTTCAGCTTCAGCGCCGGCAGCCAGCCATCGGTCACCATCAGCATCACGCCCGAGAACAACAGCCTGCAAGGACTGGCCGATGCGATCAACGCGTCGGCCAGCGGGCTTTCGGCGAGCATCGTCACCTCTGCCGGCAGTGCCACGTTGGTGGTGCGCGGGGCCGAAGGGGCCGCCAACGGCTTCATCATCAGCGCTGCGCCGACCCCGCCGCCACCGCCGCCGCCGCTGCCCGATCCGCCGCCAGATCCGTTGCCGCCGCCGCCCCCGCCGCCGCCACCGGGCCTCGAACGCTTCAACCACACGCCCGGCGCCGCGACGATGGCGTTGGGTCAGGCGGCGGCCGATGCGGTGCTCAGTATCGATGGCATCGCCGTCACCCGGCCTGGCAACCGCATCGACGATCTCATCCCCGGCGCGCGGCTGACGCTGGTGCGCCCCACGGCCAGCGCCGCGATCACCGCCAGCCGCGATGGCCGCGCGGTGTCAGGGGCGCTGGCCGATTTCGTCGGCACGCTGCAAGCGATGCGCCAGCTGATAAGCGATTTTCGCCGCCCGGCGCAGGATGGCGAACCGGCCGGGCCGCTGGCGACCGATGGCACCGCCCGCGCGCTCGATCAGCGCATCGCCCGGCTGGTGCGCGCCGAGGTGGGAGAGGCGAACGGGCTGACCCTCGCTGATCTGGGCGTCGGCATCGCGCGGGACGGCAGCATCACCGTGGACAGC
>NZ_WMHO01000283.1 GCF_010994245.1 Sandarakinorhabdus rubra | reverse complement strand
CCGCGCCTCCACTGCTGTGGCCGGTGCGGCGCTGGCCGCCTTCCGGGCCGAACCGTTGCCGGCAGCGCCCGCCGCGCAGCCCGATGGCCAGGCCGAACCGGCGCACCTCTTCAGGGAATTGCCGCCGGCCTTTGCACCGGCCTTTGCGCCGCCCACATCGCCGCCCGCATCGCCGACGCCGATTGCGCCCTTGAGTCCGCCGTCGTCTGTCGCCTTTCCGCTGGGCGCGGCGCGCGGGCAGGTGGCGGCCACCTATATCGTGGCCGAAACAGACGATGCGCTGATCCTCGTCGATCAGCATGCTGCCCATGAGCGGCTGACGCTGGAGCGCATGAATCGCGCGCTGGCCGGCGGCACGGTGGCGGCGCAGGCGCTGCTGGCGCCCGAGATCGTGGAGCTGGACGAGATCGCCGCCGCGCGGGTGACGGCGCGCGCTGCCGAACTGGCCGAACTGGGGCTGGAAGTGGAAGACTTTGGCCCCGGTGCCATCGCCGTCCGGGCCACGCCGGCGCTGCTCGGCACCTGCGATGTGAAGGGGCTGATCGTTGATCTGGCAGACGATCTGGCAGCGTTCGGGGCGGCGCTGTCTCTGAAGGAACGGCTGGAGGCGGTGGCAGCCACCATGGCCTGCCACGGCAGTGTGCGCGCCGGCCGGCACCTGAGCCTCGCCGAGATGAACGCGCTGCTGCGCGAGATGGAAGCCACGCCGCATAGCGGCCAGTGCAACCATGGCCGCCCCACCTGGGTGAAGCTGGCCAAATCCGACATCGAGAAACTGTTCGGCCGCCGCTGACATGACAGGGTGACGGCTCGCCGCTATTGCGAGCCACTTGCATTTGCGCGGCCGCTGGGTGATAACGCTTCGCAACAACGCCAGTCGATTCGGGAAGCGCCGTGTACGTCTGTGTCTGCAATGCCCTTCGGGAACGGGATGTGAAGGCCGCCGCGCGCGCTGCCGGCCGGGCCTGCCCGCACGCCGCCTATGCCCAGCTCGGCGCGCGCGTGAAATGCGGCCAGTGCCTTCCCTTTGCCCGCGAAGTGGTGAGCGGGGCATCCACCCACGCCTGAGGCGCCAGATGCTGGCGCGGCTGCGACTGCAAGTGCGTTGCAGCTACAACTATCGGAAAATTCAGGACTTTTCTTGACGTGGCGGCCTCCCGGTGGCACAGCGACCGGGAAGGAGACGTTCCATGAAGGGCGACGCCAAGGTCATCGATTATCTCAACGCCGTGCTCAAGGGTGAGTTGACGGCGGTGAACCAATATTGGCTCCACTATCGGCTGCTCGACAATCTCGGCATCCGCAAGCTCGCCGAGTATGAGCGGCACGAATCCATCGACGAGATGCGCCACGCCGACAAGTTGATGGAGCGCATCTTCTTTCTCGAAGGCTTCCCCGCCATGCAGCAGCTCAATCGCCTGCGCATCGGCGAGACGGTGGAGGAGGTGCTGCAGGCCGATCTGGAGCTGGAGTTCGAAGCGGTTGCCCTGCTGAAGGACGCGATCCAGCATTGCGAGACGGTGCGCGACTATGGCAGCCGCGAGCTGTTCGAGGAGATCCTGGTCGCCGAGGAAGAGCATATCGACTTCATCGAGACGCAGCAGGAAATGATCAGACAGATGGGCATCGCCAACTATCTGCAGCTGCAGTCAAAGCCGGCCGAGGGCTGAGCAGCGGTCGCGTGCACATGAAAAGGGCCGCCGCAGTGTCCCTGCGGCGGCCCTTCTTTTTCCTGTTGACCGGCGGCGCGATCAGCCGCGGGTGCCGGCGTAGAGGCTCCACAGATTGGCGATGTCCTGCATGCCGCTCTTTTGGTTCACGGCCTTGAAGGTGGCCTGCGCGGCGGCCTTCTGGCCGGCCTTGGTCTGCGCGATGCCCTTGAACACGCGGGCATAATCGGCATCCGGTCCATTGGCGGCGATGGCCTTGTCATAGGCGGCGATGGCCTTGCCATAATCGTTGAGACCAAGCCAGGCGTTGCCGCCCTTGAATGCGGTCGCGGGGCTGGCTGACAGCTTGTTGGCTTCCGGCGCTTCCTTGGCCACGGCCTTCTCGGCCGCGGCGGCCAGCTTCTGGTCCATCGGATCGCTGGTCAGGCCGGACTTGCCAAGTGCATTCTTGGCCACGGCAGCTTGCCCGTTGATCATCGCCAGCCTGGCGAAATCATGGAAATCTTCCTTGCGGCTCATTGCGCCGGTGGTGTCCATCAGGTGATAGAGCGCCAGCTTGGCTTCCGAGCGCATGTTCTGGCCCTGCAGATCGGACAGCAGCGTCTTCCAGCGGTTCGGCGATGGATCGACCTTGATCAGCCGGGTGGTGGTGGCGAGATAGCCGGCCTTGTCTCCGGCCTTGAACTGGGCGCCGGCCAGATTTTCCAGATAGACCGACTTGGCGCCGTTCGAGCGGATCAGGTTGTTGTAGGCGCTGATGGCCGCCTTGTGGTTGCCCTGCCGCGTGTAGGACTGGGCGATCAGGATCTGGCTGGCTTCGCCGGGGCAGCTCTTGGCGATGCTCACCGCCTTGTCGAGTTGGCCGGCGCGATAATAAAGCGGACCAAGCTGGCCGCAGGGCGCACCCACCTGCTCAAGGGCGGCAGCCGCCGCGCCGAACTGGCCGACGGCGGTGAAGGCATAACCGGCCATCTGCGCCGTCTTCTGACGTTCTTCCTCGGTCGAGGCGGCGGCGCGGGCGCGGGCGATGGCGGCCTGCACGCCCGCGGCGTTGCGCGACTTGGCGGCAGCCTGGGCATCGTTGAGGGCCTTGCCCACGGCTTGCGACACGGCGGCCAG
>NZ_WMHO01000282.1 GCF_010994245.1 Sandarakinorhabdus rubra | reverse complement strand
CGGCGGCATCGCCGCCGGGGTGGACGCGCTGCCGCTGTTCGCCGCCTCGGCTGCGCCGGCCGGCGACCCTTTGCGCGAGCGGCTGGGCGCCATCGACCCCGACAACATCACCCCACGCGAAGCGCTCGACCTCATCGCCGATCTGAAGTCGCTCGCTGAAACGGCGCCCCCACCATGAGCGGCTGGCAGTTCTGGGTGGATCGTGGCGGCACCTTCACCGATGTGGTGGCGCTGCGCCCTGATGGCAGCCTTGCCACAGCCAAGCTGCTGAGCGATGCGCCGGGCCAGTATGGCGATGCCGCGCTGGAGGCGATCCGGCGCCTGCGCGGGCGTGATGCGGCGCCGATTGCCGCCGTGCGCATGGGCACCACGGTCGCCACCAACGCGCTGCTGGAGCGGAAGGGTGCGCCCACCGTGCTGGCGATCACGCGCGGGCACCGTGATGCTCTGGCCATCGGCCACCAGGCGCGGCCCGACATCTTCGCGTTGAACATCGTGAAGCCCGGCCTGCTGCACGCCCATTGCATCGAGATCGACGAGCGGATGAGCGCGGCCGGCGAGGTGCTGCGCCCGCTCGACGAGGCCGCGGCGTGCGCCGGCCTGCAGACCGCGTTCGATGCCGGCTATCGCAGCCTCGCCATCGCCTTCCTGCACAGCTTTGCCCACCCGGACCACGAGGCGCGCGTCGCCGCCATCGCCCGGGAGATCGGCTTCACCCAGGTGACTGCCAGCCACCAGGTCGGCGCCGTCATCCGGCTGGTGCCGCGGGCGTGGACCAGCGTGGTCGATGCCTATCTGTCGCCGCCGCTTGCTGCCTATGTTGGTCAGGTGGCAGCCGGGCTGGACGGGGTGAACCTCGCCTTCATGCAATCCAACGGTGGCCTGGCGCGGGCGGGGCATTTCCATGGCCGCGATGCGATCTTGTCGGGGCCGGCCGGCGGCATCGTCGGCATGGCGGCGGCGGGGCGCAGCGTTGGTGACACGCGCCTCATCGGCTTCGACATGGGCGGCACCTCCACCGATGTGTCGCTCCATGATGGCGGCTTCGAGCGGGCCAGCGAGGTGATGATCGCCGGCGTGCCGTTGTCGGTGCCGATGCTGAAGATCGACACGGTGGCGGCCGGCGGCGGCTCCATCGTGCGGCTGGACCAGGGGCGGCTGCGTGTCGGCCCCGACAGTGCCGGCGCCAGCCCCGGCCCGGCCGCCTATGGCAATGGCGGCCCGGCGACGGTGACCGATGCCAATATCGTTCTGGGCATCATCCAGCCCGATCATTTCCCGGCGCTGTTCGGGCCAACTGGCAGCGCGCCGTTGGATGCCGATGCGGCCCGCGCCCGTTTTGCCCATCTGGCCAGCGCGATTGGGCAAACGCCGGAACAGGTGGCGGCCGGCGCGCGCTTCATTGCGGTGGAAACCATGGCGCAAGCCATCCGCCGCATCTCGGTGGCGCGGGGGCATGACGTGGCGCGCTTCACCCTCTGCTGTTTCGGTGGCGCCGGCGGGCAGCATGCCTGCGCCATCGCCGACCAGCTGGGCATGACACGCGTGCTCATCCACCCGCTCGCCGGGCTGCTGTCGGCCTTCGGCATCGGGCTTGCCGAAAGCCGGGTGGTGCGCGTTGCCACCCTGGGCCGACCGCTGACGGCCAGCCTTGATCTCGACACGCCAGCCGGCGCGCTGGCCGCCGAGGCGCGTGCCGCACTGACCGCGCAAGGCGAAGACGTGGCCAGTGTGCAGCTGGCGGCCCGCGTGCGCTATGCCGGGTCGGACAGCGGCATCGACCTGCCGTTCGCCGATGCCGACACGCTGGCCCGCGCTTTTGCCGCCGAACAGACAAGCCGGTTCGGCTTCACAGTCTCCGGAGCCGAACTGGTGGTCGATGCACTTATCGCCGAGGCCGTGGGCAACACCCCGGCGCTGCCCGCCCGGCTGGCGCCACCGCCTGAAGGCCGCCCGCACCTCGCCAGCCATCGCCTGTGGCTGGGCGGCGAATGGCGCACGACCGGCTTCTATGACCGGGCGGCGCTGCCGGCGGGCTGGCGCATCGTCGGGCCGGCGGTGATCATCGACAGCGCCGGCACCACGCTCGTCGAACCCGGCTGGCAGGCCGAGGTGGATGATGCGGCCAACCTAATCCTCACCCGCCTCGCTGCCCGGCCAGCGCCGGCCGCGGGCGACACCGCAGCCGATCCCATACAGCTCGAGATTTTCGCCAACCGCTTCATGGCCATCGCAGAAGAGATGGGCGAGGCGCTGAAGAGCACCGCCTGGTCAGTCAACATCAAGGAACGGCTGGATTTTTCCTGCGCGCTCTTCGATGCCGCCGGGTGCCTGGTCGCCAATGCCCCGCACATGCCGGTGCACCTGGGCTCGATGGGGGACAGCGTGCGCTGCGTGATGGGCAAATGGGCCGGCGCCATCCGCCCCGGCGATGCCTTCGTGCTCAACAATCCCTATGCGGGCGGCACCCACCTGCCCGATGTCACCGTGGTGATGCCGGTGTTTGTTGGCGACGATCTCGCCTTTTGGGTGGCAGCACGCGGCCACCAGGCCGATATCGGCGGCATCACGCCCGGTTCGATGCCGCCCGACAGCCGCAGCATCGCCGAAGAGGGCGTGCTGATCGACAATGTGCGACTGATCGACGAGGGCCGCTTCTGCGAGGCCGAACTGTTGGCGCTGCTGGCCAGCGGGCCGTATCCGGCCCGCGATCCGGCGCGCTCCATCGGCGATCTGAAGGCCCAGGCCGCCGCCTGCGCGCGCGGCGCTGCCGCGCTGGTGGCGCTGTGC
>NZ_WMHO01000281.1 GCF_010994245.1 Sandarakinorhabdus rubra | reverse complement strand
CACCCAACGCCTTCAGCTGCACCTCGGCAGCCTTGGCAGCGGCGTCGCGCGCGGCAGCCACGCTGGCCTGCGCGGCGTCACGGGCCTGGCGCATGGCGGCGTCGTGCGCATTGCGGATGGCATCGGCCGCGCCCCTGGCCTGTTCGGCCCGGTCAAGATCGCCGGCAACCTGCGTTTCGCGCGCGTCCATCACCTTGCCGATCTTGGGCAGGGTGGGGCGGACCACAACGAAATAGAGAACGGCGAAGATGACGCCGAACCAGAACAGCTGCGAGGCGAAATTGGCGGTATCGAACTGGGGCACGGCAGGGCTTCCCGGCTGGGGTGGCTGATCAGGCAGGCGCCTGCCAGGGTGAAGCCCCGGCCGGCGCCCGAACCCGGGTTCAGCCGAAGGCCAGCGCCAGCGCGACGACGGCGGCGATCAGGCCCAGCGCTTCGGTCACGGCGAAGCCGAAGATCAGGCGGGCGCCCAGCTTGTCGGCAGCGGCCGGGTTGCGCAGCGCACCCTGCAGGAACATGCCGAAGATGATGCCGACGCCGATGGCGGCGAAGCCGGCACCCATGGCGGCAAGGCCGGCACCGATCAGCTTGTAAGCAGCGACTTCCATTGTCTGTCCTTTGCGTGTGGTAAGAGGTTGACTTAGTGAAGGTTTACAGCGTCGTTCAGATAGATGCTGGCCAAGAGCGCGAACACATAAGCCTGCACCACGGCGATCAGCAGTTCCAGCGCCGTGAGCGCCACGTTGACGCCCAGCGGAATGAGGCCGAGGCCCACGTTGACGGCGCCCAGCGAGACCACGAAGCCGCCGAACACCTTCATCAGCACGTGGCCGGCGGTCATGTTGGCGAACAACCTTATGGCCAGCGTGAAGGGCCGCGACAGGAAGGACAGAAACTCGATCAGCGCCACCAGCGGCGCCACAAACAGCGGCGTGCCTTCGGGGAGGAACAGCGAGAAGAAGTGCAGCCCGTGGCGGGCGAAGCCGACAATCACCACCAGGATGAACACGATCATCGCCAGCCCGAAGGTGACGGCGATATGGCTGGTGGGCGTGAAGCTGTGCACGAACGGCACCATGCCGAGCAGGTTGCAGGCCAGCACGAAGATGAACACGGCAAAGATCAGCGGGGCATAGCGCAGGCCATCCTTGCCGACATTCTCGCGCAGCATGTCGCGAATGAATTCATAGAGATATTCAACGGCGGCCTGCATGCGGCCGGGCACCATCGCCGGGCGGGCGGTGCCGATGAACAGGAAGGCAGAAATGCTGATCAGCGCGATCAGCATCCACAGCGAGCTATTGGTGAAGGCCAGATCAACGCCGCCGGCCGCCAGCGGCACGACCGTCTCGATCTTGAACTGCTCCATCGGATTGGCCACGGCCGTCTGATCCCTAGTCGCCTGAACTGTGCCCGTCGTTGTCGTCTGCATTGGCGGCATCCAGCCGCTTCTGCCGACGCAGCGACTGGTAAAGCCCGGTCGCAAACCCCAGCAGCAGCAGCAGGATCAGCCCCCAGGGCCCGGTGTCCAACTGCCGGTCGATGAACCAGCCGATGAACCCGCCTGCCAGCATCGCCCCGATGAATTCGGAAGCGATCTGCCAGCCGGCACTTTCGCCCTGCTTGGCGCCGTCCTTGCGGCCGGCTTCGGCAGCCCGGGCCGCAGCGATGCGACGCGCGAGGCTTTCCTCGTCGGCTTTCCGGTCGGCCAAGGCGAAAACCCCTGTCGTCCTACCTGTTGCAGCCCCACCGGTGAAGGTCGGACCATCCGCCGGGTGCGGCAGATGGCCCCGCCGGCCAAGGCCTGCGGGACTTGGCGCGCGTCCTAGAGGCGGGGGGTGGCCGTGTCAACCATTGTGCAGTGCACACTTGCGAAGCCGGGAGGGGTCAGGCGGTGGCCACCAGCGTCTCGGCGGTCTCCAGATCGACGCTGACCAGCTGGCTCACGCCCGGCTCGGCCATGGTGACGCCGAACAGGCGGTGCATCCGGCTCATCGTCACGGCGTTGTGGGTGACGATCAGGAAGCGCGTTGCGGTCTCGGCCACCATGCGGTCAAGCAGGTCGCAGAAGCGCTCCACATTGGCATCGTCGAGCGGCGCGTCCACCTCGTCGAGCACGCAGATCGGCGCCGGGTTGGCGAGGAACAGTGCGAAGATCAGCGCGGTGGCGGTGAGCGCCTGTTCGCCACCCGACAGGAGGGTGAGCGACTGCAGCTTCTTGCCCGGCGGCTGCGCCATGATCTCGAGGCCGGCCTCCAGGGGATCATCGCTCTCGATCAGCGCCAGCTGCGCCTCGCCGCCACCGAACAAATCCGTGAAGAGCGTGCGGAAATGCCCGTCCACAGCCTGGAAGGCGGCCTGCAGCCGCTGCCGGCCTTCGCGGTTGAGGCTGCCGATGGAGCCGCGCAGCCGGGCGATGGCAGTGTCCAGCTCGGCCTTTTCCGCTGTGGTCAGGCTGGCCTGATCTTCCAGTTCCTTCAGCTCGATCTCGGCGCGCAGGTTGACCGGCCCGAGCCGCTCGCGCTCCGCGGTGAGGCCATCCAGCGCCGTGGCCAGCGCCGGCGGGTCGCCGGGTTCGACGGCAAAGCCGAAGCGGCCGGGCAGCAGGGTCGGCGGGCACTGGAACCGCTCGCCGCACAGGCGTTCGATCTCCAGCCGCGCGGCGTCCTGGTGTTCGGCCTCGGCGCGCATGGTAGCGCGCACCTCGCGGGCCTCGGCCACGGCACTTTCCGCTTCGCGCTGGCGGGCGGTCAGCCCCTCTAGTGCGCGCTCGGCTTCGGCCAGCGCGTCGGCGGCG
>NZ_WMHO01000280.1 GCF_010994245.1 Sandarakinorhabdus rubra | reverse complement strand
GCTTTGCCCGGCTCGATGCCAAGGGCCCGGAACGGCTGCTGGGCGGGCGCTTCACCCGTTTCGACCTGCGCCTGCCTGGCCGCATGATCGTGGCCGGCCCGGCCGTGGCCAGCAGCCTCGCCGAAGCCGAGAAGGCCCGGCTCGCCGCCGCCCAGGCCAGAGCGATCTGAACGAGAAGGAGACCGCATGCCACCCCGCCTTCCCCTGCCACCCCTCGGCCGCGGCCAGACCGAGCGCCCGGTGGCCGTGCTCGACGTCGGCACCTCCAAGGTGTCGGCGCTGATCGCGCTGGTGGGCGGTGAAGGCCCGCCGCGCGTGATCGGCAGCGGCCAGAAGCCGTGCGCCGGCCTGAAGCGCGCCACCGTCACCGATTTCGACAAGGCCGAAATGGCCATCCGCGGCGCCATGGACCAGGCCGAACGCGCCGCCGGCCTGCAGGCCGAAAGCGTGATCGCCAGCTTTGCCGCCGGCAACATGGCCAGTTCCATGGCCAGCGCCGAGATCGACATCGCCGGCGCCAGCATCACCCCCACCGACATGGTGACCCTGCGCCAGGCCGGCCGCGCCGCCATCGATCCCAAGGGCCGCAGCGTCATCCACGCGCTGCCGGCGCTCTACACGCTCGATGGCCTGCCCGGGATCGAAAGCCCGCTTGGCCTGCATGCCGACCGGCTGGGCGTGGACATCCATGTCGTCACCGCCGACACGCCGGCCATCCTCAACTTCACCCGCGCCGTCGGCCAGGCGCATCTGGGGCTGGCCGGCCTGGTGGCCAGCCCGATCGCCGCCAGCCTCGCGGTGCTGGATGACGAGGAACGCGATATCGGCGTGGCACTGATCGAGATCGGCGCCGGCGTCACCAGCATCGCCGTCCACAAGTTCGGCATCGTGGTGGGCGTCGCCACCGTGCCGCTGGGCAGCGCCGACATAACCGACGACATCGCCGCCGCCTTCGCCACAAGGCGCAGCGTGGCGGAACGACTGAAGACCTTCGAGGGCGCTGCGGTCGCCACCACCCGCGACCAGACCGACCCGGTGATCATCCCGCCAGCGGTGGACGACGGCACCCAGGAACCCCTGAAGGTGCCGCGCGCGCAGCTGGTGAGCGTGATCCACACGCGGCTCGACATGCTGTTTGGCGAGATTGCCCGTGCGCTCTCCGCGCTGGGCTTTGTCGGCCCGCAGGCGCGACGCGTGGTCCTCACCGGCGGCGGCGCGGATCTGCGCGCCCTAGCCGATTATGCGGCCGGCGCGCTGGGCTGCAACGTGCGGGTCGGCCGGCCCCGCGGGCTGAGTGGCCTGCCCACCGCCCAGGAGGGACCGGCCTTTGCCACGCTGGCCGGGCTGGTGCTGTTCGCAGGCCGCGACCCCGGCGACCTGTGGCACCAGCAGGGCACAACGGAAGGTGCGACATCGCGTCGCGGGTTGACAGGGGTTTTCGAAAAACTGTGGGGAAGTCTGTGAAGGCGCTTCCCACCGATTCGCTCATCAACTAGTATGAATCTGGCAACGGGAGACACGACATGTTGGAATTCGCCAAGCCGGAATTGACGGAACTGAAGCCCCGCATCGCCGTGGTGGGGGTGGGTGGCGCTGGCTGCAACGCCGTCGCCAACATGATCGCAGCCGATCTGATGGGCGTCGAATTCATCGTTGCCAACACCGACGCCCAGCAGCTGGCGATGAGCCCGGCCGGCACCCGCATCCAGCTGGGCATGAAGATCACGCAGGGCCTGGGCGCCGGCGCCCGGCCCGACATCGGCCGAGCCGCCGCCGAGGAGACTCTGGACCAGCTGGAAAGCGCGCTTGATGGCGCCCACATGTGCTTCATCGCCGCTGGCATGGGCGGCGGCACCGGCACCGGCGCTGCCCCGGTGGTGGCCCGCGCCGCCCGCGAGAAGGGCATCCTCACCGTCGGTGTCGTCACCAAGCCGTTCGCCTTTGAAGGCAACAAGCGGATGAAGGCGGCCGAGGAAGGCATTGCCGAGCTGCAGAAGCATGTCGACACGCTGATCATCATCCCCAATCAGAACCTGTTCCTGATCGCCAACGCCAACACCACCTTCAAGGACGCCTTCGCCATGGCGGACCAGGTGCTGCACCAGGGCGTGCGCGGCATCACCGACCTGATGATCATGCCCGGCCTCATCAACCTCGACTTTGCCGACATCCGCACCGTGATGAGCGAGATGGGCAAGGCGATGATGGGCACCGGCGAGGCCAGCGGCGATGGCCGCGCCATCGAGGCGGCGCAGAAGGCCATCGCCAACCCGCTGCTGGATGAAGTGTCGATGCGCGGCGCCAAGGGCGTCATCATCAACATCACCGGCGGCGACGATCTCAAGCTGATGGAGGTGGACGAAGCTGCCAGCTACATCCGCGACATGGTGGACGACGAGGCCAACATCATCGTCGGCAGCGCCTTCAACCGCGACCTCGAAGGCGTGATGCGGGTGAGCGTGGTGGCCACCGGCATCGATGCCGCTGCCAAGCCGCTGCCCATCCCCGCACCGGCCAAGAAGTCGGCACAGCCGACCTTCCTTGCCCAGTCCAGCATCTTCTCGCTGCCGCCGGAACCGCTGCCGGAACTGACCTCAGAGGTGATTGGCGAGGTGGCCGCCGAGCCGGCCGCTCCGGCGCCGCTGCCGGCCATGACCGAAGTGGACACGCCGGCCGAGCCGATCACGGAAGACGCGCCGGCTCTGGCCGCCGCTGCCCCGGAACCGGAACCGGCCATCAGCGAGCCCGAGGATGACGCGCTCGACCTGTCCGCCGTTGGCGAGCGGGTGGAGGAGGCGCCGCCGATGAGCTTTGGCTTCACGCCGCGTGCCCCGGTGCCGCCGTTGGCCGGC
>NZ_WMHO01000028.1 GCF_010994245.1 Sandarakinorhabdus rubra | reverse complement strand
CCGCGCAGTGCATCCAGCGGCCCGTCGTGGCCCAGCACGCCGGCCAGCAGGGCGCGCTCGCGCGCCTGCGGCTGTTGCGCCAGTTCCCGCGCCACGATGCCTAGCGCGTTGCCCGCCACCTTGGCGTGAAAGGCACGGCGACCGCTCAGCTCCGGCTCCAGTTCGGCCAGGAACAGCTGCACCGCCTCGATCAGGGCTGCCGCTTCGATCTGTTCGGCCATCACACCTCCCCGCGCGCAAAGAAATGCATCAGGTCCAGTTCCACCTCCGAGACCCGCCGCCCGATCGCTGCGCGCTCGACAGAGCGCAGCCGGCCCGAGACATGGTCATCCCCCAGCTGCAGGCAGGCGATGCCCCATTTCAGCGTGCCCCACACTTCCCACAGAAGTGCTTCCGCCCGGTCCACGGGGCCGCCGCCGGCCGCCTCATAGGCCTGATAGAGCGCCTCGCGCTGGCCGAAGCCACCCACCGGCTTGTCCCACAGCCCAAAGCGCCAGGCGTTGCAGCACAGCCAGCCCAGGTCCTCGTGGGGTTCGCCGAGGTGCGCCAGCTCCCAGTCCAGCACCGCTTCCAGGCCGGTTTCGGAAATCAGGAAATTGCCCGAACGAAAATCGCCATGGACAATGGCGCGCGCTGGACGGTCCACGACGCGCTCGCGCAGCCAGGCGAAGGCCAGATCGAACACCGGACTGTCGACACCGAAGCGGCGATAATTGGCGAACATCCGTGCCAGCGCTTCGCCGGTGCTGGCAGTGGGCAGCTTCAGATCGGCCACGGCGCTCAGCGGCTGGGCGTGGAGCCGGGCCAGCACGCCCGCCACCTGCGCGGTCAGGCCGGCACGCGCCGCTTCATACTGCGGCAGCTTCAGCCACTTCGGCGCCAGCGCCTCGCCGGGCAGGCGCGCCATCACATAGCCTTCGCCGAGGCCATCACCGGGTTCCAGCACGCGCACCACTTCGGCCACCGGCAGGCCGGCTGCGTGCATGCGTTGCTGGAGCAGCGCCTGGTCACGGCGCGGCAGGCCGCCTTCCGGCACGCTGCCGGTGGCCGCACATTGCAGGATGAGCGGCCAGGGGCTGCCATCGGGGCGCGAGGCATCCACGGCATAGGTGGCCGACGAGGCGCCGCCAGACAGCGCCTCGACCCGGCTCACCGGCGCCCCGATCAGCGCCGCGACCTGTTCAAGGGTTGGTGAGGCCGCCATCAGTCGCGCGCCAACCGTGCATAGGAGAGTTCATCGAACCAGGCATCGCCATCGCGCCAGCTTTCGACAAAGCGGCCTTCGAGGCGGAACCAGTTGCGCTCCAACACGCGCTGTGCCGGCCGGTTGCGGCTGTCGGTGACAGCGACCACCCGTCGCCGGCCGGATGCAAACAGCCGCGCCACCATGGCGCCGGTGGCCTCGCTGGCCAGGCCCTGGCCACGCAGCGCCGGATCAATGGCAAAACCCAGTTCGCAGGTGGCATTCCACGGCGGCGAGAAGCGCACGCCGAGATCCCCCACGTAGCGGCCGGCCCGCAGCAGCGCGAACTGCTGCCAGCCATCGCTGTCGGGTGCGGCGCGGGTCTGCATGGCGGTGATCAGGGCGATGCTCTCCTCAACCGGGCGGTCCAGTGGATCGAAGGGTGCGGCGGCGCGCACGCGGTGCCAGTCACGTGCTTCCTCGACCCGCAAGGGGCGGATCATTAACCGGTCGCTCGAAAACTCCCAATCCGCCATTGCCTAATGCCTCGCCCGCCCCGCCCGGACACACAAGCTGCCAGCATGGCGAGGCCGGCACAACAGCCGGGCCACTGGACAGCCGCCGGCCACGGGCTATGAGGCGCTCATGGCCAATATCCTCCTCACCGGGGCATCGCGCGGCATCGGCCTGGCTGCCCGCAACGCCCTGACCCTCGACAGCCACCTCGTCATTGGCCAGTCCACCAGCGGTGGCGACGGGCTGATCGCCGCCGATTTCGCCTCGCCCGGCGCGGCCGACGCGCTCTGGGAGCAGGCGCTGGCCACGTCTGGTGGTCGGATCGACGTGGTGATCAACAATGCCGGCGTGTTCGAAGCCGCCGACATCGCCGATCCCGACGCCTTCTCCGGTGCCTGGTCGCGCAGCCTTGCCATCAACCTGCAGGCAGCCGCCGATCTTTGCCGGCTGGCGGTGCTGCACTTCCAGCAGCACGGAGGCGGGCGCATCATCAACGTCGCCAGCCGTGCCGGGCATCGCGGCGACTCGCCAAAGCACTGGCATTATGCGGCGGCCAAAGGCGGCATGCTGGCGATGACCAAGACGATTGCGCGGGGCTATGCGGCGCAGAACATCCTGGCCTTTGCCGTCACGCCGGGCTTCACCATGACCGGCATGGCCGAAGACTATCTGGCCAGTCGCGGCGGCGACAAGCTGCTGGCCGACATCCCGCTCGGCCGTGTCGCGAGCGCCGAGGAAGTGGGCGAAGCCATCCGCTGGCTGGTCAGCGAGGCGCCGGCCTCGCTGACCGGGGCCACCATCGACATCAACGGCGCCTCCTATGTGCGCTGATCCAAGGAACAGGTGATGCCGAACGTCACGGTTGTGGGCGCCCAGTGGGGCGACGAGGGCAAGGGCAAGATCGTCGACTGGCTGTCGGCCAGGGCCGACGTGGTGGTGCGCTTCCAGGGCGGCCACAATGCCGGCCACACGCTGGTGGTGGGCAACCAGGTCTATAAATTGTCGCTGCTGCCCTCCGGCATCGTGCGCGGCACTATGAGCGTGATCGGCAACGGCGTGGTGTTCGATCCCTGGCACTTCCGCGACGAGGTGGCGCGCATCGCCGGCATGGGCGTTTCGATCACGCCCGACAATCTCGCCGTGTCGGAAGCCGCACCGCTGATCCTGCCGCTGCACCGCGACCTTGATGCCCTGCGCGAGGATGCGATGGGCGCCGGCAAGATCGGCACCACGCGTCGCGGCATCGGCCCCGCCTATGAGGACAAGGTGGGCCGCCGCGCCTTGCGAGTGATCGATCTGGCGCATCTCGACCACATTGGCCCGCAGCTGGAACGGCTGCTTGCTCACCACAATGCCTTGCGCGCCGGCTTCGGCGTGCCGCCTGTGGATGCCGATGAGCTGAAAGCCCAACTGGCCGATGTGGCGCCCAGCGTGCTGCCGTTCATCCAGCCCGTGTGGAAGCGGCTGCGCGAAGCGCGCTGGCGCCGTGACCGTATCCTGTTCGAAGGCGCGCAGGGCGTGCTGCTCGATGTCGATCATGGCACATGGCCGTTCGTCACCTCGTCGAACGTGGTGGCCGGGCAGGCGGCGGCGGGCAGCGGCATGGGCCCGGATGCCACCGGCTATGTGCTGGGCATCGTCAAGGCCTACACGACGCGCGTCGGCTCCGGCCCCTTCCCCACCGAGCAGGACAACGAGATCGGCACGGCGCTGGGCACCCGCGGCCACGAGTTCGGCACGGTGACGGGCCGCAAGCGGCGCTGCGGCTGGTTCGATGCCGTGCTGGTGCGCCAGGCCATTGCCGTGGGCGGCATCACCGGCATGGCGCTCACCAAGCTGGACGTGCTCGACGGGCTGGAAACGGTGATGATCTGCACCGGCTATCGCCTCGATGGCCGTGAGCTGGATCACCTTCCCGCCCACCCGGCCGAGCAGGCGCGGGTCGAGCCGATCTATGAAGCCTTCGAAGGCTGGAGCGAATCGACCGCCGGTGCCCGCAGCTGGGCGCAGTTGCCGGCCCAGGCGATCAAATATATCCGGCGTATCGAGGAATTGACCGAGTGCCCAGTGGCGCTGGTAAGCACCAGTCCCGAGCGTGAAGACACCATCTTGGTGAAGGATCCATTCCGGGATTAGCAATTTGCATTTGGGCAACTGCGGGGGTGGACAAGCGGACAGCTTGTGCCGGTGCCGAAATCCGGCATTCTCCCGTTCATGTCCTCCACGTTGCTTGCTCTTGCCGGCGCCCTGAGCTTCCTGTGCGCCAACCCGTCCCACCACGACGGGGACAATGTGCGCTGCTCCAACATGGATCGGCCGATCCGGCTGCAGGGCATCGATGCGCCGGAAATGCCGGGCGCCTGCCGGCCGGGGCGTGAGTGCACGCCGGGCGATCCCTTTGCCGCGCGCGACGAGTTGCGCAGCCTGACCCGCAATCGCGACGTGCGGTGCTCGCCGGAAGACACGGACGATTATGGCCGCATCATCGCCCGTTGCTCGGCCGATGGGGTGGACTTGAGTTGCGCGATGATCGCCTCTGGCCATGCCGTCCCGCGCTATGCCGCGATCGATTGCGGCGACGCACCGGAAGGGCCAGCGGCCGCAGCCGGTCCGCCCGACGTGCAGCCCGAACCGGCGCGACCGCCGGCCCCGGCCCCGGTGTTCGCGACATCTGCCGCGGACGCGGACGCGGGGCTGGACTGGGCCTTGCTGCTGCGCCGGCTGCTGGGTGGCTTCGTCTGGCTGCTGCTCGTCAACGGCGCGCTGTGGCTTTACCTGGTGCGCTTCTGGCCGGCCGCCGAGGAGACCTGGGAGCGGCCGCGCCCGCTCGACACGCGGATCTTCCTCGCCCTGGCAGCGATCGGCGGCAGCCCGGTGGCGCTGGCCGGTTTCTGGCTGCGCGATCCGGGTGACCAGCAGGAACCGCTGGAGCAGCCGATGACCCTGATCGTCGGGCTCCACATCGGCCTGTTGCTTGGACTGCTGGTGCTTCTGGTCTGGTGAGTGCCAGCCCGTTGAACTGTTCTCTCGATTGGCGCGGTCATGGATTTTGATTGGCGCATTGCCGTCCCCTGCCCTATCCGCCGGACCGGAGACGAACGATGAGCCATGATTTCGATCTTTTCGTGATTGGTGCCGGCTCGGGCGGGGTGCGCGCCAGCCGTATTGCCGCCGGCCACGGTGCGCGCGTGGCGGTGGCCGAGGAATATCGCGTGGGGGGCACCTGCGTGATCCGCGGCTGCGTGCCCAAGAAGCTGCTCGTCTATGGTGCCCATTTTGCAGAGGACCTCGATGACGCCCGCCGATTTGGCTGGCAGATCGAAGGCAAACGTTTTGACTGGGCGACGCTGCGCGACAATGTGGCGGCCGAGGTTGACCGGCTGAATGGCCTCTATCAGAACACGCTCGACAACAACCGGGTGACGACGCTCATCGGCCATGCCCGGATTGTCGACCCCCACACGGTCGAGGTCGCCGGCACGCGGTACAGCGCGGGCACCATCCTGATCGCCACCGGCGCCCGCCCCTTCCAGCCCGATGTGCCGGGTGCCGAACATGGCATCACCTCCAACGAGGTGTTTCACCTACCCGAGCTCCCGAAGCGCATCGTGATCGCTGGTGCCGGTTACATCGCCACCGAGTTTGCCGGCGTGTTCCACGAGCTGGGCAGCGATGTCACCATCATCAACCGCAGCGACACCATCCTGCGCGGCTGGGAACCGGCGCTGGCCGATCGGCTGCTGCAAATCAGCATGGCCAAGGGCATCAATTTCAAGCTGAACTGCCGGCTGGAACAGGTTGAGAAGCTTGAGACCGGGCTGAAGCTGCACTTTGCCGACGGCAAAAGCATCGAGACCGACGTGCTGCTGTGGGCGCTGGGCCGGGTGCCGAACCTGGAGGGCCTGGGGCTTGAGGACGTAGGCGTCGCGCTGAACGACAAGGGTGCGATCGCGGTGGACGCCAGCAATCGCACCAATGTGCCCAGCATCTTTGCCGTGGGCGACGTCACCGACCGGGTGCAGCTGACGCCCGTGGCCATTCGCGAAGGGCATGCCTTTGCCGACAGCCAGTTCGGCGGCAAGCCCACGCAGGTGGATTATCGCGCCATCCCCTCGGCGGTGTTTTCCAACCCGCCGCTGGGCAGTGTCGGCATGACCGAGGCCGAGGCCCGCAACGCCTTTGGCCAGGTGCGGGTGTACACATCGGATTTCCGGCCGATGAAGAACGTGCTGGCTGGCCGCAACGAGCGCGCGCTCTACAAGCTGATTGTCGATGCCGCCACCGACCGTGTGGTGGGCGCCCACATGATCGGACCAGATGCGCCGGAGATCCTGCAGGCCGTTGCCATCGCGGTGAAGGCGGGGCTGACCAAGGCGCAGTTCGACGACACGATGGCGCTGCACCCGACGATGAGCGAGGAGCTCGTGCTGATGCGCTGAAGCCGGGCGACAGGATAGCGCGACGCGTTATCCTGCGACTCCGGCAAGGCCGGCCGGGCTGGCGCCTGGCCCTCAGGCCAGGCGATCAGCTTCGACGGCGTGGCTTTGCCACGCCCCGCCCTTCTTCGTGATCCTGCCACATGCCCGTTCGACGTCACGGTCTTGTCTCACGCCCCTCCCTCCCCAAATCTTGCACCCACCCCCAAAATACCGCAAAGCACCCCCGCCATGACCAAGACCTGGACCCCTGACAGCTGGCGCGCCTGCGAAGCACGGCAGTTGCCGCAATATCCCGACGCAGCCGCGCTGGCGGCGGTGGAGCGCGAACTGCGCTCCTATCCGCCCCTGGTGTTTGCCGGCGAGGCGCGGGACCTGACAGAGCGGCTGGGCGCGGTGGCGGCCGGCGATGCCTTCCTGATGCAGGGCGGCGACTGCGCCGAAAGCTTTGCCGAATTTCATCCCGACAATATCCGCGACACCTTCCGGGTGCTGCTGCAGATGGCGGTGGTGATGACCTTTGCCAGCAAGATGCCGGTGGTGAAGGTGGGCCGCATGGCTGGCCAGTTCGCCAAGCCGCGCTCCGGCGACTTCGAGGAACAGGGCGGCGTGTCGCTGCCGAGTTATCGCGGCGACAATGTCAACGACATCGCCTTCACCGCCGAAGCGCGCACGCCCGATCCGCAGCGCATGATCCGTGGCTATTTGCAGTCGGCGGCCACGTTGAACCTGCTGCGCGCCTTTGCCAGCGGCGGCTATGCCAATCTGCACCAGGTGCACCGCTGGAACCTGGATTTCGCGGCGCGCTCGCCCTGGGCGCAGCAATATGCCCAGCTGGCTGACCGGATCGGCGAGGCGCTGGACTTCATGGCCGCCATCGGCCTGTCGCCCGACACCGTGCCACAGCTGAAGGGCACCAGCTTCTTCACCAGCCACGAGGCGCTGCTGCTGGGTTATGAAGAGGCGATGACCCGGCAGGACAGCCTGACCGGCGACTGGTACGACACGTCGGCACACATGCTGTGGATCGGCGACCGCACGCGCTTTGACGGTTCGGCGCATGTCGAGTTCCTGCGCGGGGTGGGCAATCCGCTCGGCCTGAAGTGCGGGCCGTCACTGGAGGCCGATGACCTCATCCGCCTGATCGACACGTTGAACCCCGGCAACGTGCCGGGCCGGCTGACGCTGATCACCCGCTTTGGCCATGACAAGGTGGAGCAGCAGCTGCCGCGCCTGATCCGCGCCGTGAAGCGCGAAGGGCGCCACGTTGTGTGGAGCTGCGATCCCATGCACGGCAACACCATCAAGGCGGCCGGCGGTCTGAAGACGCGGCCGTTCGATCGCATCCTGGCCGAAGTCACCAGCTTCTTTGCGGTGCACCGCGCCGAGGGCACCCATGCCGGCGGCATCCACCTGGAGATGACCGGGCAGGACGTGACCGAGTGCACCGGCGGTGCCGTGGCGATTTCGGATGAGGGCCTGGCGCGCCGTTACCAGACCCAGTGCGACCCGCGCCTGAATGCCAGCCAGAGCCTGGAGCTGGCCTTCCTGATCGCCGAAGCACTGAAGGCTGAGCGCGATGCGCTCGCCGCTGCGGCAACGGCCGACAGCCCCGCCCGCAGCGCGGCCTGAGCCGCGGTTCCATCGCCGGCAGGCCATGACAGCGGCGGCCGCGCAGGTCGCCGCTGAATCCACTCAACATGTCGTGTGTCACGCGGCGGCGCTTGCGAATGATTCGCCCGCCGGGCCAAAGCCTGTGCGTTAGTAAAGGTTGATTCGCGGCTGGCCGGCGGCGGCGGTGCATCCGAAAGGGTGCGCAAGCCTTCTGATTCCAAACGGCTTTTCAGATTAAATCCAAGAAAATTGGTGCCGTTTACAGAATCAACACCGAATCGGACTACTTCCAATCCCACGCCTCGTGTCCGGAGCGTCAGACACCATATGTTAATGGTTGCCTTACGTAAAGGATTTAGTTCGCGAGGTAAAGCGTTCGTTTCCAGTTGCGTTGCGTACACTATTAGTAACCGTGTCTTGCCAGATGATTACTGGTTAACGCCAGTAAACATCTGGAGCGTTCCTCCTAGGGTCAGAGCCGATGTCAATTGAACGGGATGAATACCGGCCTTTCGCACAGCGCGGCGGCTGGGAGTTGCTTGGTGGTGACACTTGGCTCCCCCTCGGTGTTCCCGAGGGCGGCGCTACTGCGCCCAAGCCGGCGCCCAGTCAGCAGCCCCAGAAGGTCGAGATCCTCGTTCAGTTCCAGCCTGGCGTTGCTGCAGAGGCACAGAAGGCAGCGCTGCTTGCGGCTGGCGGCGGCAACGCCAGCCTGGTGGCCGGCGGCGAGCGCGGTGACCTGCTGCTGGTGGAAGTGCCGCAGGGCAAGGCCGCCAGCGCGGTGATGGAAGCGCTGGCCCGCAATCCCAATGTCAGCTTTGCCGAACCCAACGGCGCCATCAATTCGCAGGGCAGCAACGACCCCAACTACACCGGCAACAAGATGTGGGGCCTGTATGGCGATGCCACCACACCGGCCAACCAGTTCGGCAGCCAGGCTGGGGAAGCCTGGGCCGCCGGACACACCGGCTCGATGAAGACGGTGATCGGCGTGATCGATTCCGGCATCGATTACACCCACCCTGATCTCTATCTGAACATCTGGCTGAACCCTGGCGAAATCCCCACCAATCTGGGTGTGGTCGATACCGATGGCGACAGCCTGATCACCTTCCGCGATCTCAATCACAGCAGCAATGCGTCGAAGGTCAGCGATCTCAACGCCAACGGCTATATCGACGGCGGCGACCTCTTGGCCGACAAGCGTTGGGAAAATGGCGTCGACAACGACGGCAATGGCCGGATCGACGATCTGGTCGGCTGGGATTTCTTCAACAACGACAATGACCCCATGGACGGCAGCGGCCATGGCACGCACGTTGCGGGCACCATTGGTGCGATGGGCAACAATGGCGTTGGCGTTGCCGGCGTGAACTGGAACGTGCAGCTGATGGCGCTGAAGTTCCTGCCGGATTCGGGTTCGGGCACCACTGCGGGAGCGGTGTCGGCGATCAACTATTACACGGCAGCGGCGGCCAAATACGATGGCGGCCCGGCCAACTATGTTGCCACCAACAACAGCTGGGGCGGCACCAGCAACAGCAGCTCCGTGCTCAATGCCATCGTGGATGGCGCCAAGCGGGACGTGCTGTTCATCGCCGCCGCCGGCAATGGCGGCAGCGACAAGGTGGGTGACGACAATGATGTCTCCCCCTATTTCCCCACCAATTATTCCACCACCTCGGCGGTGGGCTGGGATGCCGTGATTTCGGTCACCGCCATCGGCAGCACCGGCGCCAGGGCTGGGTTCGCCAACTATGGTGACAAGAATGTCGACCTGGGTGCGCCTGGCGTCAGCATCCTCTCCACGCTGCCGGGCGGCAAATATGGCAACTACAACGGCACCTCGATGGCGACGCCGCATGTCACCGGTGCCATCGGCCTGCTGTCTTCTGCCAATGAAGCCCTGACCGGGGCGCAGATCCGCAACCTGCTGCTGTCCACCACCACCGCCACCAGTTCGCTGCAGGGCATCACGGTGACCGGCGGCCGCCTGAACGTCGCTGATCTGCTGGCAGCCGGCGCGGGCACGGCTGCTCCGGCGCCTTCACCCACGCCTTCGCCCACCCCGACGCCCACGCCAACTCCCACCACGACGGCTGAGCCGGGCGTGATCTATGGCACCAGTGGCAGTGACAAGATCATCGGCACCACGGGCAACGATGTCATCATGGGTGTGTCTGCCACCGCTACCGGAAGCGACCTCTCGGTTGGCCAGATCGACGAGCTCACCGGCAACGGCGGCAACGACGTGTTCGTGCTCGGCGATTCCCGTGGTCCCTTCTATGATCGCGATCTGGTTGGCAGCCGCGGTCTCGGTGAATATGCCATCGTCCGCGACTTCTCCGAAGGCGATCGCATCCAGCTGGCCGCCGGCCAGACCTATTTCCTGCGCCCGGGTTCCACATCGTTGGCCAGTGGCACCACCATCTTCATGGACCAGAATGGCAACGGCGCCTATGACACGGGCGACGAATTGCTGGCCATCGTCGAAGGCAAGACGCTGACCTTTGCCGACATCGTGTTCTATGGTGGCGCCGATACGCCGCCCCCGCCAGAGCCGGCGCCGCCGCCCCCCAGCGGAGGCACTATCTATGGCACCAAGGCCAGCGACATCATCACTGGTACCACTGGCAACGATGTCATCATGGGCGTGGCCGCAACCGCCACCGGATCGGATCTCTGGAACAGCCAGATCGACCAGCTCATCGGCAATGGCGGCAACGACCTGTTCGTGCTGGGCGATGCCCGCGGCCCCTTCTATGACCGCGATCTGGTCGGCAGCCGCGGCCTTGGTGAGTATGCCATCGTCCGCGACTTCTCCGAAGGTGACCGCATCCAGCTCGCTGCCGGCCAGACCTATTTCCTGCGGCCTGGTTCCACTTCGCTGGCCAGTGGCACCACCATCTGGATGGACCAGAACGGCAATGGCGCCTTTGACACGGCTGACGAGCTGCTCGCCATCGTCGAAGGCAAGACGCTGACTTTCGCGGATATCGTATTCGGCTGACCGGTTTTTGGGGCGCTGGACGAACAGGGATGCGCACCCTGTGAAAAGGCCGGACGGGCATCCCCCGTCCGGCCTTTTTCATCCTGGCGCTTGTGGCAAGTGACGTCAGCCCGCAAGGCGCGCCTATCCTTATGGCTATCCCTTGCGAAAGGCTGCTATGTCCTATCCCCTGCCCAACGCCGGCCATAATCTTTCTGGCCAGCTTGCTGTTGTCACCGGCGCCTCCTCGGGCCTCGGCGCACGTTTTGCCCGCGTACTGGCGGCAGCCGGCGCCAGCGTGGCCCTGTGCGCCCGCCGCGCCGACCGCCTGGACGCGCTGGTGGCCGAGATCACGGCGGCTGGAGGCTCCGCGCAGGCCTTTGCCATCGACGTGGCCGACCAGGCGCAATGCCTGGCACTTGTCGAGCGGGTCGAGGCCGCGATGGGACCGGTCTCCATCCTGATCAACAATGCCGGCATTCCCGACGCCGCACGCGCCCACAAGCTCAGCCCCGAGCTCTACAATCAGGTGATGGCGGTGAACGTGAATGCGCCGTGGCTGCTCTCCACCAGCCTGGCTGCCCGCCGCATTGGCGATGGCAAGCCCTTGCGGATCGTTAACATCGCCTCGATGGCGGCCTTCGAATATCAGGGCCATGGCGCGGCTCTCTACAGCATGACCAAGGCCGCCGTGGTGCGCATGACCGAGGTGCTGGCGGTTGAGTGGGCGAAATTCCCGATCAATGTGAATGCCATCGCGCCCGGTGCCTTTGCCAGCGAGATGATGGACGGCATGCTGTCGCGCATGGGTGACATCACGCAGAGCTTCCGGCGCAAGCGGCTGGGCGACCCGGCCATGATGGATTCCACCCTGCTCTATCTTGTCGCCCCGGCCAGCGAGGCGGTCACCGGCACGGTGATCAAGATCGACGACGGCCAGTCCAACAGGTGAAGCCCATGACCTATAAGACCATCAGCATCGAACAACGCGGTGCCGCGGACTGGCTGACGCTGAACCGTCCCGACGCACTGAACAGCATCAACAACCAGATGGTAGCCGACCTGTCGGACTATTTCGGCCGCCTGTTCCACGCGCCGCGCACCCGCATCGTGGTGATGCGCGGTGCCGGCCGGGCGTTCTGCGCCGGACTCGACATCAAGGCGCAGGGCGGCACCTCCGATGCGCCCTTTGCCGGTGGCTTCGGCTTCCAGGGCTGGCTGGCCGATGTCTATGTCAAGATGCGGCGCTGCCCGCAGCCGATCATCAGCCTGGTGCATGGCGCGGCCTGCGGTGGCGGCTTTGCGTTCGCGCTGGCCAGTGACATCAGGATTGCGGCGGAATCGGCGCGGATGAATGCTGCTTTCATCAAGCTCGGCCTGTCGAGCTGCGACATGGGCACATCCTATTTCCTGCCGCGCCTGGTGGGCGCCAGCCTGGCGGCCGAACTGATGATGACCGGACGCTTCATTCATGCCCCGCGCGCACTCGCCACTGGCCTTGTCAGCCAGGTGGTGCCCGATGCCGAACTGGAGGCCGCCGGCGAGGCGCTGGTGGCCGAGATGCTGGCCACCTCCCCTATCGGCCTCAGGATGACCAAGGAGGGGCTGGGCTTTGCCATCGATGCGCCAAGTCTGGAGGCCGCCATCGCGATGGAGAACCGCAATCAGCTGATGTGCGCGGCCAGCGACGACTTCAAGGAGGGCCTCGCCGCCTTCCTCGAAAAGCGCCCACCAAATTACGGTTAGGCGCCGATCCGGGCCATCAGGCCGACGGGATCGACCTTCTTCACCTGGTCCCAGCGCTTCAGCGCCGCCTCGCTGCAATAGCGGCTTTCGCCGAGATCGCCGCGATGCCCGCCCTGGCTGGCCGGCACGCCGCGCCGCACCTGCCCGGTGGCCAGCGCCACCACCACCCGCACCGGGCCGGCCGGTGTTTCGATGAGGCCGCAGACGCCGGGCTGGCCCTCGCCGTCAAGGCCAACGATCGGCGCCAGCAGGCTGACTCCTTGGTGCCCGGCAGACTTCAACAGGGTCTGTGCGCGCTGCGCCGCCAATTGTTCGGGTGGCAGTTCGGGCGCACAGGCAGCCAGCGCCAGCACGGCGATGCAAAGAGGAACACGCATGACCGCCCGCTAGCAGAGGCGCAGCGCGCTGCCCTCCTGACACGGCGTCGCGGATACGGGACGGCAGCTGTTCAGGCCGGCTGGCTGGCCATTTTCTGCAGCATCTCGCCCATCATCTGGTGCATCAGATTGATGGCCTTGAGAGGGCGCACCATAACCTTGAAGTGGGTGATCTTCCCATCCTCGTCCCAGGTGATCATGTCGATACCGTTCACCTTGATGCCGCGCACCACGTTGGTGAACTCCAGGATGGCGCTGCGATCGTTCAGCCATTCGCCAACATAGGTGAAGCCCTCCCCGCCCAGCACCTCGCCAGCGCTGGCAAGATATTTGAACACGATGGGACGACCGACCTGCGGCGTGTGGACCACCGGGCTCTCGAACACGCAATCCGGATGCAGCATGTCCCACAGCTGCTGGTGGCTGTGGGTTGCCAGATGCTGGTGCCAGCGGGCGAGATTCTCGGCGGTGGTCGGCATGGCGCGGCTCCTTTGCAGGAGAGTCTAACGCGGGATCGGGCGATTGCCGGCCTCTCGCAAGCGGGAGGGCTGTTACTCGGCGGCCTCAGGGCGAAGCGACTGACCGCCAGGCAGTTCGGCAACCTCGGCGGCGCCGCGGCGGATGCGCAGGCGGTTCATTACGCCCTCGATGCCCAGATAGACCACCGGGGTGATAAACAGCGTGAGCACCTGGCTCACCACCAGGCCGCCCAGCACCGCGATGCCCAGCGGCTGGCGCAACTCGGCGCCGGCGCCGATGCCCAGCGCCAGAGGTGCGGCGCCGGCCATGGCGGCAAAGGTGGTCATCATGATCGGGCGGAAGCGCTTGGCCGCAGCCTCGCGGATGGCATAGGCCGGAATCCAGCCATGCTCCCGCTGCCCGGCGAGCGCGAAATCGATCATCATGATGGCGTTCTTCTTGACGATGCCGATCAGCAGCACGACGCCAATGATGCCGATCACGTCCAGCGGCATGTTGAACAGCCACAGGAAAGCCACCGCGCCGATGCCGGCGGCCGGCAAGCCCGACAGGATGGTGATCGGGTGGACAAAGCTTTCATAAAGCACGCCCAGCACGATGTAGATGACGATGATCGCCGCCAGGAACAGCAGCGGCATCGACTTGGTGGAGCTTTCGAACTGCTGGGCATTGCCGCCCAGTGCGCCCGACACGGCAGCCGGCTGGCCAACATCGCGCGCCGCCTGTTCAATGAGCGGCTTGACCTCGCTGAGCGCAATACCCGGCGCCAGGTTGAAGCTGATGGTCACCGCCGGCAGCTGGCTCTGGTGCGCCACGGTCAGCGGTGCGCCCTCCACCCGGATGCGGCTGATGGCGGACAAAGGCACCAGCACGCCCGAAGCGCCGCGCACCGTCAGCTGGCCGATGGCGTCGGGGTTCTTCTGGTCGCGTTCGGCGATTTCCATGATCACCTGGTAATCATCGGCATCGCCATAGATGCGGCTGATCTGCTGGTTGCCGAAGGCGGCGAGCAGCACCCGACGGATGGCATCGACCGGCACGCCCAACCGGGCTGCGGCATCGCGGTCCACATCAAGATAGGCCTGGCGGGCGCCGCGCTGATAGTCGCTGTTCACGTCCACCAGGCCGGGAATGGTCCGCATCGCCTGTTCCAACTTCGGCGCGAAGGCGTACAACTCGTCCTTGTCCACCGCCGAGATGGTGTATTGATAGTTGGTGGACCCGGGCCGCCCGCCCAGGTTCAGGTTCTGCGGCACGTTGGGATAGATGGCAAAGCCGGGGATGCCCGCGGTCGCCTTGCGCAGCCGCGCCTGCACCACTTCGATGGGATCACGCTCGTTCTGCGGCTTCAGTGGCGCGAACATGCGGCCACGGCTGCTGTCCTCCCCGCCGACGATGGAGTTGACGCGCGCCACCGCCGGATCGGCCGCCACGATCTTGGCCACCGCGTCCTGCCGGGCCAGCATCTCCTCATAGCCGATATCGGCTGCGCCCTCGGTGCCGATGAAGATGGTGCCGGTATCTTCGGTCGGGAAGAAGCCCTTGGGCACTACGGCAAAGCCCCACATGGCGACCACGATGGAGGCCACGGTCAGCACGCCCACCAGCTTCCTGTGCTGCAACGTCCAGTCGAAGGCCTTCAGATAGCGCTGCGTGAGCCGGTTGAAGGCGCCGGTGGTGATCCGCGCCACCCGGCCCGGTTCCTGGTGCCCGGACTTCAGCAGCCGCGCCGCGATCATCGGGATAAGGGTGAGCGACAACACCGCAGAGACACCGATGGCGATGGTCATCGTCACCGCGAACTCGTTGAACAGCCGGCCGATGATGCCGCCCATGAACAGGAGCGGGATGAACACCGCCACCAGGCTGACCGATATGGAGAGCACGGTGAAGGCGATCTCGTTGGCCCCCGTGATGGCGGCGCTGCGCGGATCCTCGCCATCCTCGGTGTGGCGCACGATGTTTTCCAGCACCACGATGGCATCGTCGACCACGAAGCCGGTGGCCAGCGTGAGGGCCAGCAGCGACAGGTTGTCGAGATTGAAGCCAAAGGCCCACATGCCCGCAAACGTCCCGATCGCCGCCACCGGCAGCACCACCGCCGGGATGAAGGTGGCGCGCGCATCGCCGAGCACCAGGTAGATCACCAGCACGACGAGCAACGCGGTGCCGACCAGCGTCGCCTGCGCATCGAACACGCTTTCGCGCACCGATTCCGAGCGGTCGACGATCTCGCTGATCTCCACGGAGGGCGGCATGGCGGCGCGCACGTCGGGCATGACAGCGCGCACATTGTCCACCAGCTTCACGACATTGGCGCCCGGCTGCCGGGTGATGGCAACGGTCAGCGCCGGTTCCCCGTTGAACTTGGCGCCACCGCGCAGCCGTTCATAGCTGCTGATCACGTTCGCCACGTCCCCCACCCTCACCGGCAACCCGTTGCGGGTGGCGATGATGATGTTGGCGAACTCCTCCGGCTTCTCCATGTTGCCCGAGGCGTCGAGCGTGAAGTTGCGGGCGCCGCCGGTGATGCTGCCGACCGCGATGTTCGAGTTGGCGGCGCTGACGCCGTTGCGCAGATCATCGACGGTCAAGCCCCGCGCCGCCAGCGCGGCGGGGTCGAACTGGATCCGCAGGGCAAAGCGCCGATCACCAAAGGTCTGCACCTGGCCTGCCCCCGGCAACGTCGACAGGCGCGGGATCAGCAGCGTGTCGATCAACGTCTGCAGATCATTGAGCGCCCGCGTCTTGTCGCGCACCGACAGGATCAGCACCGGCTGATCGGCCGGGTTGATCTTGCGGAAGCTGGGCGGGCTGGGCATTTCCGGCGGCAAGCGGCGGGTGACGGCCGACAGCACCGACTGCACGTCGAGCGCGGCGGAATCGATGTCGCGATCGAGTGCGAACTGCACAGTGATCGACGTGTTGCCGGTGGTGCTGGTGGAAATCACCTGCTCGATGCCGGCCACGGTGGACAATTGCCGTTCGATGGGCGTCGCTACCGATGTTGCCATGGTGCCGGGGTTGGCACCGGGCAGCGAGGCCTGGATCTGGATGGTCGGCAGATCAACTTCCGGCAGCGCCGACACGGCAAGCTGGCGATAGCCGAGAATGCCGGCAAAGATCACCGCCAGGGTCAGCAGCACGGTCGCCACCGGCCGCTCGACAAAGATGCGCACGAAGCCCATCAGCCGGCTGTCCCGGCCCCGGAGGGGAGTTGCCGTTGCGCCTGCTGCTGGCCTGCCGCCGGCGCGGCCGGTGCATCGGCCATCTTCAGGCGCACCGCATCGCCTTCCTTCAGGCGGCCCAGCGCATCGGTGATCACCCGTTCACCCGGCTTCAGCCCGCTCGTCAGATAGACTTTGCCGCCCAGGCGCCCGGCCACCACGACATCGCGCATGGCAACCTTGGCGCCGCCGCCACCACCATTGCCGGGGCCGCCGCGCTTGCCCGCAGCCGGACCGCCGGGCGCAG
>NZ_WMHO01000279.1 GCF_010994245.1 Sandarakinorhabdus rubra | reverse complement strand
CACCCCGATGTCGCCGGCAACAACCCCGAAGCTGCCGAGCGGTTCCGGGCCGTGCAGGCGGCCTGGGACGTGCTGTCGGCTGCCGATGCCGCCCGGCGCGCGGCGGCCGATGCGGCTGCACGCTAAAGCCCGCCTTGGCCGCGCCCAAGAAAGCCATGGGTTGAGGCGATGACGATATTGTTCTTGAGGGAGAGCATGATGAACTTTGCCCGCACCGCCCCCGTGATTGCCGCCCTGCTGCTGGCCGGCACTGCAACGGCCGCCAGCGCCGCCGGCCTTTATGGCCAGTGGCGCGTCAGCTTCGAGAACCACCCCGGCGGGCCGCTGCCTTTCACGCTCGACGTGCGCGAGGGCAAGGCCGGGCCGCTGGCCTATATCGTCAATCCGCCGGAACGGCTGCGCGCCGAACAGGTGGCGGTGACGGCGGACAGCATCACCCTCACCTTCCCCAGCTATAACAGCCGGATCGAGCTGAAGGCGGCGGCCGGCGGCACGCTGGCCGGCACGGCCACCGTGCTGCGCTCCACCGGCCCGGTCACGCTGGTCGCCAAGGCCCAGCGTGGCACCTGGCGCTTCACCCCGGGCGTCGTGAAGCCGGCCGGCAATGTCGGCGGGCGCTGGGATATCAGCTATGGCCCGCGCGCCATCAAGGGCGTGATGATGCTGAAGCAGACCGGCGCGCAGGTGACCGGCACGGTGCAGCTGCCAACCGGCGACGTGCGCTATCTGGCCGGCGAACTGAACGGCAGCCAGCTGAAGCTGTCGGCCTTCGACGGCAGCTCCACCGGCCTGTGGCAGGGCACGCTCAGCGGCGACACGCTGAAGGGCGCCAACTTCGGGGCGACCAGCCCGGCGGCGGGCAACCCGTGGGCCGCGAAGAAGGAACGCCAAGCCGACATCGAGGCCGTGGTGGTGGAAAAGCCCGGCGCCGACCGGCTGGCGTTCCGCCTGCCGACGCCCGATGGCCAGATGGTCAGCCTCAGCGATCCGCGCTTCAAGGGCAAGGTGGTGGTGATCTCGATCGGCGGCGCCTGGTGCCCCAATTGCCACGACGAGGCACTGTTCCTCGGCCCCTATGCCACCCGCCGCCAGAAGGATGGGCTGGAACTGATCGGCCTGCAGTTCGAGTATGGCACCGATCAGGCGCGCGCGATGCGCCAGATCACCAGCTTCAAGACGCGCTACAAGTTGCCCTACCCGATGGTCTATGCCGGCCAGCCCAACGCCGAGGACACCAAGAAGGTGCTGGGCGACCTGGCGCCGGTGAAGGTGTGGCCGTCGACCATCTTCATCGGGCGAGATGGCAAGGTTCGGGAAGTCCATGTCGGCTGGGCCGGCCCCGCCACCGGCGCCATGAACGAGAAAGTGAAGCGCGAGTTTGACGAGACAGTGTCGCGCCTGCTGAAGGAACGCGCCTGAGTGGCGCCGCCCGCGCTCGGCACCGCTGGGCGCAGGCGGCGAACGATCCACAGAAGGCTGCGCCGCGGCAGGGGGCCGCCCCCTACCACCCGGGGGCCGGCCCTGCTAAGTCTGCAGCGATGCCAGACAGCCCCTCCCCCGATCACCCACCTGGTGCCAGCGCGCGCCAGGTCCGCATCGCGCCCTCGATCCTGTCAGCGGATTTCGCGCGGCTGGGCGAGGAGGTGGCCGCCATCACCGCCGCCGGGGCGGACTGGATCCACGTCGACGTGATGGACGGGCATTTCGTGCCCAACCTCACCATCGGCCCCATGGTGGTGAAGGCGCTGCGCCCGCACAGCCCGCTGCCGTTTGACGTGCACCTGATGATCAGCCCGGCCGACCCCTATCTAGAGGCCTTTGCCGAGGCCGGCGCCGACATCCTCTCCGTCCATCCCGAAGCCGGCCCGCACCTGCACCGCACCATCCAGCGCATCAAAGGCCTGGGCAAGCAGGCCGGCGTGGTGCTGAACCCGGCCAGCTCGGTGAGCCTGATCGAAGACGCGCTGGGCGACATCGATCTCATCCTCGTCATGAGCGTCAATCCCGGCTTTGGTGGCCAGGGCTTCATCACCAGCCAGCTTGCCAAGATCGCCCGGCTGCGCCGCATGATCGAGGACAGCGGCCGCTCAATCCACCTCGAGGTGGATGGCGGGGTGGATGCCGTCACCGCTCCGCAGGTGATCGCCGCCGGGGCCGACGTGCTGGTGGCCGGCACCGCCAGCTTCAAGGGCGGGGCGGCCCACTATGCCGCCAATATCGCGACCCTCAGGGGCGGTTGATGGCCGGCCGCCGCGAGCCGAGCAGCGAAACGACCCCGGAGCGCGACGGCGCCGCGGAAGACATTGCCGGCAGCCTGCAGCGCAGCGGCGGCGATCGCGGACCGTCCCTTTCGGAGCGCGTGGTGGCCGGTGTAGCCGCGCGCGTCTATGCAACGCCGCTGCACCGGCTGCGGCTGCGCGGCCGCTTTCCCCTGAAGCTGCTGGGCGTGCCGGCCGATCCGGTGCCCGGCGATCCGCACATTGGCGAACGCATCCTGGCGGGCCGGCTGATCCACGCCGGCCACACCCAGATGACACGCGACATCAGCTTTCGCGAGACGGCGCCGCCAGCCGAGTGGCAGGCCTGGGCACACGGCTGGGAATGGCTGCGCGATCTTGCCCTGTTGCCCGACCGCGCCGCCGCCACCCGCGCCGCCGAGCCGCTGGTGGAGCGCTGGCTGGCCAGCTTCCCGGACTATGATCCGCTGGCCTGGCGCGCCGACATCACCGGCACCCGGTTGCTGATGGCGCTGGGCCATGCGCCGCTGATCCTCTCATCGAGCAACCAGATCTACCGCTCGGCGCTGCTGTCGGCGCTGGCGACCTGGGCGCGGCATCTCGATCGCGCCGCCCGCCGTGCG
>NZ_WMHO01000278.1 GCF_010994245.1 Sandarakinorhabdus rubra | reverse complement strand
CCGGCCAACGTGGTGGGCCACAGCGACATCGCGCCGACTCGCAAGGAAGACCCAGGCGAGCTGTTCGACTGGCCCATGCTGGCCGCGCGCGGGCTGGCGGCCGCGCCCAGCCCGTGCGGCGATCCGGGCTGGACCGATGCCGGCTTCCTCGCCGCGCTGGGCCGTTATGGCTATGACATCACCGCGCCCCAGGAGGCCGTCATCGCCTTCCAGCGCCACCACCGCCCGGCCCGCTTCGACGGCGCGATCGATGCCGAAAGCCGCACGATCCTGAGGGGCCTGCTGCTGGCCGAGGGGCTCTAGAAAAAGGGCGGCCGGCACCCCGAGGGAGATGGCGCCGACCGCCAGGGTCCGCCCATGGCCAAACAGGGGGAACGGCCATGATCAACGCGGGTGGCTGACCGGCAGGCCAGCCGGCGGGCGGTCAACGGGGGCGTTGCCCGACCCGACGCGAAGAAAATGTCGTCCGACTCACAACATTGCAAGCCTGTAATCTTGCCTGCGTCACTTCGGTCAGGCTGTGCGGTCAGCGGGCGTGGGGGCGGCGCGCACCGAGCGGCAGGTCGTGCCCGCCGAAATCCAGCGTGGACCGGGAGATCACATCGCCCAGCGCATCGACGATCAGCCGCAGGCGACGCTTGTCGGTGGCAAAGGTGAGGCGGAAGGTGCCCAGATCCTCGTCCACGCCGGCTTCCACCCAGGCGCTGATCAGCCGCCCGGCCAGCATCGGCTGCACCTGCTCGGGCGCCAGCCCCAGCCCGTCGGCGATCACCTCGGCGGGCACCGTGAAGTCCTGCCCGCTGCCTTCAATCTCGATCATGCCGCCGGCTGTGGCGCGAATCGCCGCAAAATGCCATGGGGCAGCTGCGATCACGTCGCCGGGCGGCCGCGTCGGGAGCAATCCCGCCGAGGAAAGTCCGGGCTCCACGGAACGCGGTGCCGGGTAACGCCCGGCGGCACTGGCTCGCCAGTGTCAGGGACAGTGCCACAGAGAAGAGACCGCCGATGGCTCCTTTCGGGGAGGACAGGCAAGGGTGAAACGGTGCGGCAAGAGCGCACCGCGCGATGGGCAACCAGAGCGGCACGGCAAACCCCACCGGGAGCAAGACCGAATAGGGATGGCACGCGGCGGCAACGCCGCAGGGCAGGAACCGGCCCCGCCATCCGGGTTGGTTGCTGGAGGCGGCGGGCAACCGCCGTCCGAGAGGAATGGTCGCCCATGGGGTTTCGGCCCCGGGACAGAACCCGGCTTATAGGTGACGTGGTCCGGCTGGCCACAACGCGCAAGCGTTGTGGCCAGACTCGGGCCCTTCCGGCCGGGCTGGCGGCTGGCCTGCAGGCCAGCCGAACAGCTTCGACGGCGCGGCTTCGCCGCGCCACCTTCCCCTTCTTCCTGCATAGCCAAAGCGGACTCGGCGGCTCTGCCGCCGGCCGCGCTCTCGCGCGGGCCCCTCCCCGAACCCCTCGCTTGCAGGGAAACGTCAGCCCGATCGCAACAACGCCACCCCGGCATCCCGCTCGAACAGGTAGAGCAGCACCCGCGCCGCCTGGCCGCGCGCTCCGGCGAGCCCGCCGTCCCGCTCCAGCAGCAGGCGCGCGTCGTCCCGCGCCATAGTGACGAACTGCTGCACACGCCCAGGATCGGCGAAGCGGAAGGCCTCTTCGCCCGATTGCCGCGTGCCCAATATCTCCCCGGGGCCACGCAGCTTCAGATCCTCCTCGGCGATGCGGAAGCCGTCATTGGTCTCGCGCATCAGCTTCAGGCGGGCGCGCGCGGTTTCCGACAGTTCGGGCCCGCGCAGCAGCAGGCAGACGCTGTGGCCGCTGCCCCGCCCCACCCGGCCGCGCAGCTGGTGCAGCTGTGCCAGGCCAAAGCGTTCCGCCGCCTCGATGATCATCAGCGTGGCATTGGGCACATCCACCCCCACCTCGATCACGGTTGTGGCCACCAACAGCCCCAGCCGGCCGGCAGCAAAATCGGCCATCACCGCATCCTTCTCCGGCCCCTTCATGCGGCCATGGACGAGGCCCACCCTCGCCTCACCCAGCCGCGCCTTCAGGAAGGCGGCGCGGGTGGTGGCAGCGGCTTCGTCCTCATCCTCGGTGCCGTCGACCAGCGGGCACACCCAATAGGCCTGGCCGCCGGCCTCGAGATGCCGGGCCAGCGCCGCCGTCACCTCGTCCAGCCGCTCAGCAGCGGTCACCCGCGTTTCGATCGGCTGCCGGCCGGGCGGGCGTTCGTCGATGATGCTCTGGTCCATCTCGCCAAAGCGGGTCAACGCCAGGCTGCGCGGGATCGGCGTTGCCGTCATCGCCAGCACATGCGGCGGCACCCGCGCCTTCTCCGCCAGCATCAACCGCTGGGCCACGCCGAAGCGGTGCTGTTCGTCTACCACGACGAGGCCAAGATCATGATAGGCCACCGCCTCCTGGAAGATGGCGTGGGTGCCCACCAAGATGTCGATGCGCCCTGCCGCGAGATCGGCGAGCAGCGCCTCGCGGCTGCGGCCCTTGTCGCGCCCGGTCAGCAGCTCGATACGCACCGGCAGGCTGCCGGCCAGGCGCTGCAACGTCGCGTGGTGCTGGCGGGCGAGGATCTCGGTCGGGGCCAGCAGCGCGGCCTGCGCGCCCGCCTCCACCGCCGTCAGCATGGCGATCAGCGCCACCAGCGTCTTGCCCGACCCCACGTCGCCCTGCAGCAGCCGCAGCATCGGCTGGGCCTGTGCCATGTCGCCGGCAATCTCGCGCAGCACCCGCTCCTGCGCGCCCGTCAGCGGCCACGGCAGGCCGGCACGCAAGGGTGCAACCAGCCGGCCATCGCCCGAAAGCCCCCTCCCGCGCCGGCCGCGCGTGTCGGCCCGCA
>NZ_WMHO01000277.1 GCF_010994245.1 Sandarakinorhabdus rubra | reverse complement strand
ATCGGCGATGCGGCCCGGCCGGTGCTGGCGGCAGCGCTGAAGCCTCACCTCGCCGATGGCCGCGTGGAACTGCCGGGTGCGGCATGGCTGGTGACGGCGCGGGCCTGATCATCCGCAGGCTGGCCCCGGCCGACCTGCCGCTGCTGCTGGCGGCCAGCGTGCTGTTCGATCATCCGCTGCGCCCCGAGATGGCCCGGCGCTTCCTCGCCCATCCCGATCATCACCTGTTTGCCGCCATGGCCGATGGGGCGATGATCGGATTCGTCAGCGCCGTCACCTATCTTCATCCCGACAAGCCGCTGGAATGCTGGCTGAACGAGGTTGGCGTCGCCGAGGCCTGGCAGCGCCGCGGGATTGGCCTGGCGCTGATGCGGGCGGCGCTTGATCACGCCTGGTTGCTGGGCTGTGAAGCCGCCTGGGTGCTGACCAACAGCAGCAACCGGGCCGCGCGTGGCCTCTATGCAGCGGCGGGCGGCACGGCCAGCCCGGCGGCGCGGCATGGCGATGGCGTCATCATGTTCGATTTCCGCCCCGCCGCCTGAGGCTTTCGCGCCCTTTACGCTGCGCGCCGGCTGCCGTAAGCGCGTCGGCCATGACGTCCTCGAACGATATCCGCCGCAGCTTCCTCGATCATTTCGCCAGCGCCGGGCACAGCATCGTGCCATCGGCGCCGCTGGTGCCGCAGAATGATCCGACGCTGATGTTCACCAACGCCGGCATGGTGCCGTTCAAGAATGTCTTCACCGGGCTGGAACGCCGGCCCTACAGCACGGCGGTCTCCAGCCAGAAATGCGTGCGCGCCGGCGGCAAGCACAACGATCTCGACAATGTCGGCTACACGGCGCGGCACCACACCTTCTTTGAAATGCTGGGCAATTTCTCGTTCGGCGATTATTTCAAGGAACGCGCCATCAGCCTCGCCTGGGACCTGCTCACCCGCGAATGGGGGCTGGCCAAGGACCGGCTGACCGTCACCGTCTATCACACCGACGACGAGGCGGCCGACCTGTGGAAGAAGATCGCCGGCATTCCCGACAGCCGCATCATCCGCATCGCTACCAACGACAATTTCTGGTCGATGGGCGACACCGGCCCGTGCGGACCCTGTTCGGAAATCTTCTGGGATCACGGCGACCATATCCCCGGCGGCCCGCCCGGCAGCCCCGATGAGGATGGCGACCGTTTCGTCGAGATCTGGAACCTCGTCTTCATGCAGTATGAGCAGGTGGACAAGTCCACGCGGCTCGATCTGCCGCGCCCGTCGATCGACACCGGCATGGGCCTGGAACGCATCGCCGCCGTGCTGCAGGGCGTCCACGACAATTATGACACCGACACGTTCAGGACGCTGATCGCCGCCAGCGAGGACCGTGTGGGCCGTGCCGCCAGCGCCGAAGCCCGCGCCTCGCACCGGGTGGTCGCCGATCACCTGCGCTCCGCCGGCTTCCTGGTGGCCGATGGCGTGCTGCCGGCCAACGAGGGGCGCGGCTATGTGCTGCGGCGGATCATGCGCCGCGCCATGCGCCACGCGCACCTTCTGGGCGCGAAGGAGCCGTTGATGCATCAATTGGTGCCGGCGCTGATCGGCACCATGGGCCAGGCCTATCCGGAGCTTGGCCGCGCGCAGGCGTTGATCGAGGAGACGCTGAAGCTGGAGGAAACCCGCTTCCGCCAGACGCTGGAGCGCGGGTTGGGCCTGCTGGACGAGGCGAGCGCGAAGCTGGCGTCGGGTGGCACGCTGCCCGGCGATGTCGCCTTCCGCCTCTACGACACCTATGGCTTTCCTTATGACCTGACCGAGGATGCCCTGCGCGCCCGCGGCATCGCGGTTGATCGCGCCGGCTTCGATGCCGCCATGGCCGAACAGAAGAAACTCGCCCGCGCCGCCTGGACCGGGTCGGGCGAGGCCAAGGATGCGGCCGTGTGGTTCGACATTGCCGAAGCCCACGGCGCCACCGAGTTCACCGGCTACACCGGCCTTGTCGGCGAAGCGCAGGTGCTGGCGCTGGTGAAGGACGGCAAGCAGGTGGACACCGCCAGCCCCGGGGACAGCCTGGTGGTGATCACCAACCAGACGCCCTTCTATGCCGAAAGCGGCGGCCAGGCCGGCGATGGTGGCAGCATCAGCTGGGGCGACGGCCTGTCGGCGCGGGTGACCGACACGAGGAAGGCGCTGGGCAAGCTGCACCTGCACGACGTGACGCTGACGGAAGGATCGCTGAAGGTCGGTGACGTGGTCCGGCTCGAGGTGGACGCCCCGCAGCGCGGCGCCCACCGCCGCGCCCACAGCGCCACTCACCTGCTGCATGCCGCGCTGCGCCGCCGGCTGGGCACCCATGTCACCCAGAAGGGCTCCTATGTGGGCGCCGACACGCTGCGCTTCGACTTCTCTCACCAGAAGGCCGTCACGCCGGCCGAACTGGCGGCGGTCGAGGCCGACGTGAACGCCCAGGTGCTCGGCAACCGGCCGGTGACCACCACGCTGATGACCCCCGATGACGCCATCGCCGCCGGCGCCATGGCGCTGTTCGGCGAGAAATATGGCGAGGAGGTGCGCGTGCTTGCCATGGGGGCCGACGATGGCGGCGACACCTATAGCGTCGAACTGTGCGGCGGCACGCATGTCGGCGCGCTGGGCGACATCGGCCTGCTCAAGATCACCGGCGAGAGCGCGGTCGCCAGCGGGGTGCGCCGCATCGAGGCCAAGACTGGCATCGCCGCGCGCGAATGGCTGAACGAGCGGGAGACGCTGCTGCTGGAAGCGGCCGGTGCCATCCGCGCGCGGCCGGAGGAAGTCCCGGCGCGCGTGGCGGCCTTGCTGGACGAGCGCAAGCGGCTGGAACGCGAACTGGCCGACGCCAAGAAGGCGCTGGCGC
>NZ_WMHO01000276.1 GCF_010994245.1 Sandarakinorhabdus rubra | reverse complement strand
GCGCCGCCCGCGCCGATGCCGAATCGCGTCGCGCTGCCGCGCGCGCTGCCGGTGCCGATCGCATGCCGCGCTTCGACGCGCGCGTGACCGGCAGCAGCTATGATCTGCTGCGCGGTGGCCGCCCGGATTATGACGTGCGCGCGCTGGTCAGCATGACGGCGCGTTTCTCCACCGGCGGCGCCGAAGCGGCGCGGGTAGCCGAATTGAATGCCACCGCCCGACGTGCGCGCTTCCTGGCACAGCGTCTTGAGCTGGAAAACGCCCGCGAATTGGCCGAGGCCGAGGCCCAGGCAACGGCGCTGGCCGAAGCCCTGCCCTCCCAGCACAATGCCTATGCCGACGCAGTGCGCGCCCGCGACCTGTTCGCCGTGCGCTTTGCCGCCGCGCGTGGCACCCTGTTCGACCTGTTGACCGCCGAGCGTGAGCAGTTCGAGGCTGGTCTGCAGCTGGCCGATGCCGAGCTGCGGCTCGACGTGGCGCGCTGGCTGCTGCTGGCCCGGCGCGGCACGCTTCTGAACGTGATCGACGGCGCACCCTCAAGGCCGGCCACTGTCGGGCCGTCCTTGAAGCCATGAAGGATCTCCTCTCCCGCTGGCTGCCGCCCTGGCTGGTCGATGCCCTGATCGCTCACCGCTCCACCTATTATCGCGCGGCGGTGGCGGCGCTGTTCACCAACATCTTCGCGCTGGCGTCTTCGCTGTTCTCGATGGTGGTCTACAACCGCATCGTGCCGGCCGGCGCTACCGCCTCGCTGATCGCCCTGTCGGTGGGCATCGCGGTGGTGCTGCTGTTCGATTTCATCCTGCGCGTGCTGCGCGGCTGGTTCGTGGACATGGCCGGCCGCGATGTCGATGCCGCCCTGGGGGACCAGATGTTCCAGCGCCTGCTGGGCATGCGACTGGCCGACCGGCAGGGCTCTTCGGGCGCCTTTTCCGGCCTGCTGCGCGAACTGGAGACGGTGCGCGAGACGCTGGCCTCCACCACCCTTGTGGCACTCGTCGATCTGCCCTTCACCCTGCTGTTCATCGCCGTCATCGCGCTGATCGGCGGCCAGTTGGTGCTGGTGCCGCTGCTGATGGTGCCGGTGGTGGTGCTGGCCAGCCTGGCCGTGCAGCCGGCGCTCGACCGGCTGGCGCGCGAGAATCTGGGCCAGGGCTTTTCCAAGCAGGGCGTCGTGGTGGAAACGGTAGCGGGCCTCGAAACCGTGAAGGCCGGGCGCGCCGGGCCGATGCTGGAGGCGCGCTGGCACCAGGCCTCGACCGAAAACGCCGGCAGCGCGCTGTCGAGCCGGCTCCTGTCGGCCGTCGCCATCAACGTCGCGCAATCGGCGCAGACCATCGCCTATGTTGGCACCGTCATCCACGGCGTGTTCCTGATCGCCGATGGCACGCTCACCTCCGGCGCGCTGATCGCCGCCTCCATCCTGTCGGGGCGCGTCGTGGCGCCGCTGGGCCAGGTCGCCAGCCTGCTCACCCGCCTGTCGGCGACACGCGCCGCCGTTGGCCGGCTCAACCAGTTCATGTCTACCCCGGCCGAACCGGGCGCCAGCGCCAGTGTGCGCCGGCTGTGGCTGAAGGGCGGGATCGAGCTGGCCGATGTCACCTTCCGTTATCCCGGCAAGGGCCAGCCGGCGCTCAGCGGCGTGTCGCTGCGCATCGCGCCTGGCGAACGGGTCGGCATCATCGGCAAGGTGGGCTCGGGCAAATCCTCCATCGCCCGGCTGGCGCTGGGCCTCTATCAGCCCGACAGTGGCCAGGTGCTGATCGACGGAGCCGACATCCGCCAGTTCCACCCTGATGACCTCAGGCAGAATGTTGGCGCCGTGCTGCAGGACGTGACGCTCTTCTCCGGCTCGATCCGCGACAACATCACTTTGCGCGATCCCGGCATCGATGATGCCGAGATGCTGCGCGTCGCCCGCCTGTCGGGCACCTACGAGATCATCGGCGCGCTGGAGAACGGCTTTGACCTGATGCTGGCCGATCGCGGCGAAGGCCTGTCCGGCGGCCAGAAACAGGGCATCGCCATCGCCCGCGCGCTGGCCGGCAAGCCCTCCATCCTGGTGTTCGACGAGCCGACCAGCGCCATGGACAACCAGGCCGAGGCGCAACTGGTGGAACGGCTGATCGAGGAACTGCGCGGCCGCACTGTGTTGCTCGTTACCCACCGTCCGGCCATGCTCAAGCTGGTGGACCGGGTGATCGTGATGGCCAACGGCAAGGTGGCCGCCGATGGCCCGCGCGATGCCGTGCTGCGCACCCTGTCGGGCCAGGGACCAGTCACGCCTGAGCGCGAGCGCCCGACCCCGCCGCCCACCGGGCCGGTGGGCTGGACCAGCCAGAAATGGGGCCGGCCATCATGAGCCGGCTTTCCGATCGTCTGGAAGCCATCCGCCTGAAGGAGCAGGATTTTCCCAGCCTGCTGCTGTTTGCCATCGTGGCCTTTTCAACAATCATGCTGCTGTGGGCGGCACTGGCGCGGCTGGACGTGACGATCACCGCGCCCGGCCGGCTGATCCCGGCGTCGCAGCTGCAGATCCTGTCCAACCTCGAAGGCGGCACGCTGGCCGAGATCCGGGTGCGGCCCGGCATGCAGGTGAAGAAGGGCGACCTGCTCATCCGGCTCGATCCGGTGCTGCGAGCGTCTGATGCGGCCGCCGGCCAGGCCAGCCTTGATGCCCTGAATGCCCGTGCCCAGCGACTGTCTGCCGAGGCCACCGGCCAGACGCCGACGCTCGACACGCCGGGCCTGAAGACCATTGATCCCACCATCCGCGCCAGCGAGGCGGCGCTGGCCCGCACCGAGCAGAGCGCGCTGGCCGGCGAACGGGCGATGGCGCTGGCCCGTGCCGACCAGGCCCAGCGCGCCGTGGGCGAGGCCGACGCCGCGCTGA
>NZ_WMHO01000275.1 GCF_010994245.1 Sandarakinorhabdus rubra | reverse complement strand
GGTTCGAGGCCGTGCTCGACCTGGGCGGGCCAGCGCCGGTCTGGCCGGGCGCGGTGCGGGCCGTGGTGGCGGCGGGCGATGCTGATGGTGCGGGCGAGCAAAAGGGCCTGGCCGTGGTGGCAGATGAGGCGTGCCTGCCCTTTGCCGGCGGCGCCTTCGATCTGGTCGTTTCGGCTGGCGCGCTGACGACGGTGAACGATCTGCCCGGCGCACTGGCCGGCATCCGGCGGGTGCTGCGGCCCGATGGCCTGCTGCTGGCGGCGTTCGTCGGCGGCATGAGCCTGGTGGAGTTGCGCGCCTGCCTGCTGGAGGCCGAAGCTGCCATCACCGGCGGCGCCGGCAGCCACACCGCGCCGATGGTGGAAGCGCAAGCGGCGGCCGGCCTCCTGACGCGCGCCGGCCTGGTGATGCCCGTCGTGGATATCGACCGGGTGACACTGCGCTATGGCAGCCTGTTCGACCTGTTCGCCGATCTCACCGCCATGGGCGCGCGATCGGTGCTGGCCGAGCGCAGGCCGCTGCGCCGCGACGTCCTGATGGACGCCGCCCGCCGTTTCGCCGCGATGGCGGATGCTGACGGCAAGACCGGCGTAACCGTGGAGATCCTGCACCTAGCCGCTTGGGCCCCAGGCACCCCTCAGCCCGCACGGTGACTTTGACTCTCCCGTCTCCTGTGCCCTAGGCTTGTGGCATGGCCGCTGCCGCAACCTATCTCGTCGTCATCGACGACAGCCCCGAAAGCCGGGTGGCGATGCAGTTCGCGGTGCGCCGCGCCGCCCACGTCGATGCCGAGGTGACGCTGGCGAGCGTCGTTGACATCGCGGGTTTCCTGCATTTCGGCGCCGTCCAGTCGGCCATGGCGGCACAGGCGCGCGGCGAGGCCGAGGCGTTGCTGGCGCAATGCGCCGCCGAGGCCGAGGCGATGGGCGGCCGGCGCCCTGCAACCTGCGTTCTGGAGGGCGATCCGCCGGCCGCCGTGCTGGCCTTCGTGCGCGACAATCCCGGCATACGGGCGCTGGTACTGGGCACAGCGGCCAAGGGCAGCCCGGGGCCGTTGGTGGGCTATTTCGCCAGCGAACGCGCCGGCAGCCTGCCATGCATCCTGATGCTGGTTCCGGGCGGCTTGGACGCGGGCCGGCTGGAAACGCTGGCCTGACCTAAAGCGGACAATAGTTGTCGTAATTCCCTTGAAGCCGGCGCGCGGCTGCGCCATATCGACGGCACGTCCTGCCACGAGGCCCGCCGATGTTCATCGAAACCGAACAGACTCCCAATCCGATGACGCTGATGTTCCGTCCCGGTCGCACCGTGACCGGTGGCGACGGGGTCGACATTGCCGATGCGCAGGCGGCCGAGGCCTCGCCGCTGGCCAGCGCGCTGTTTGCGCTTGGCGATGTGGACCGGGTGTTCTTCGGTCATGATTTCGTCTCGGTCACCCGCAATCCGGCCGGGGCCGACTGGCCGGCGCTGAAACCGCAGATCCTTGGCGCGCTGGTCGATCATTTCACCAGCGGGGCGCCGCTGTTCACTGGAGAGGTGACGCAGGCCACCCTCGACGATGATCCGGCCGATGCCGAGATCGTCATGCAGATCCGCGAACTGATCGAAACGCGCGTGCGCCCCCAGGTGGCTGAGGATGGCGGCGACATCGTCTATCGCGGCTTTCGCGAGGGCACCGTGTTCCTCGAGATGCAGGGCGCCTGTTCCGGTTGCCCGTCGAGCACGATGACCCTGAAGATGGGCATTGAATCCCTGCTCAAATATTATGTGCCCGAAGTGACCGAAGTCAGGGCAGTCTGAACCATGACGCCCGCCCTGGATGACGCCGCGCTGGCGCAGCTCTTCACTGCGGCCCGCACCCGTTATGGCTGGGACGATACGCCGATGGGCGAGGCCGATCTGCGGGCGATCTATGATCTGGCCAAGATGGGCCCCACATCGGCCAACAGCTCGCCGGCGCGGTTCATCTTCTGCCACACGCAGGAGGCGCGCGAACGGCTGGCCGCCTGTGTAAGCGAGAGCAACCGCGCCAAGCTGCTGGCCGCCCCGGCGACGGTGATCATCGGCTTTGACACACTATTCTATGATCGCCTGCCGCAGCTGTTCCCGCATGCCGATGCCAGGAGCTGGTTTTCGGGAAATCCGACGGTGGCGCGTGAAACGGCGTTCCGCAATGCGTCGCTGCAGGGCGCCTGGCTGATCATGGCGGCGCGCGCGCTGGGGTGGGACACGGGCCCGATGTCGGGCTTTGACAAGGCGGCGGTGGATGCCGCGTTCTGGGCCGGCACCTCGGTGGAGACCAACTTCATCTGCTCGCTGGGGCGCGGCACCGATGCCGGCCTGTTCCCGCGCCTGCCCCGGCTTTCCTTTGAGGAAGCCGCCCGCATCCTGTAACGGGCGCGGGTGACCATAACCAACCCGTCCGCCGGCCAGTGGCTGGCGCTGTCCACCTCGTCGCCGGCACTGTCGCTGGCGCTCGGCGATGGTGAACAGCTGCTGGCGCGCGATCATCGTCTGATCGGGCGCGGCCATGCCGAGGCGTTGCTGCCGGCCGTGGCGGCGCTGCTCGCCGGGCGACGTCCGGCACGGATCCTCGTCGATATCGGGCCGGGCAGCTATACCGGCATCCGCATCGGCATTGCCGCTGCCCGTGCGCTGGGGCTGGCGTGGGGCGTGCCCGTCGCCGGCATCTCGGCACTGTCGCTGGTCGCGGCGCAGGCCTTTGCCGATGATCCCGACCTGGAGGCTGTAATGGCGCTGATCGACGCCGGGCGCGGCCGGGCCGCCGGCGCGATTCTGGGACGCGACCTGGTGGCGCGCGATGTGCAGCCGGTGGACATTGTGCCGTCAGGCATCGCAGTGGCCGGCGCCGGGGCCGCACTGGTGCCGGGCGCCC
>NZ_WMHO01000274.1 GCF_010994245.1 Sandarakinorhabdus rubra | reverse complement strand
CCACGCTCCAGCCACCGGGGCCGCCCTGGCGCGCGATATCGGCCAGGGCAGCGCCGCGCAGGCCGCGCCCCGGCGCCAGCAGCGACAGGGCTTCGAGGATATTGGTCTTGCCGGCGCCGTTCTCGCCGGTGATCGCCACAAAGGTCCCGGTCACCACCAGTTGGGCGGCGGCATGGTTGCGAAAGTCACCAAGCGCCAGGCGCAGGATGCGGGTCACAGGGTGAGCAGGCGGTGCCGGCCGTTGTCGAAACGGTGATAGGGGATGGGCCGCGCCGGATCATCGAGACGCGCCGCCACGTCCGCCAGGATGGCGCGGGTTATGCTGGGCAGGTCGAGCGCAGCAGCCTCTTCCCAATTGAACCAGGCGATCTCGTCCAGTTCGCCGCAACCGCTGCCGGGATCGAGGCTGGCCAGATGCTCGGCCTCCACGGTGAAGAAGCGCGCGTCAAACCGGCGCGGGCGCACCGGCGGGGTGATGGCGCGGCCAACAAAGCGCAGCGGCGCCAGGTGGGGGAGCCGGCCGGTGGCCAGAAAATCGCGCCATTCCTTCGATCGGGTGCGGGCCATACCCGGTGCGCCCAGCACGAGGCCGGTTTCCTCGAACAGTTCGCGCACCGCCGCCGCCGCAAGCGCCCGCGCCTTCGCAGCCGGCGCCGTGCGCAGCAGCGGGGCGGCCGCTTCGATATCGAGCTCACTGGCGGCCGGCACCCGATAATCCGACGGGTGGATGCGGCCACCGGGGAACACCCACTTGCTGGCCATGAAGACATGGCCCTTGGCCCGGCGGCCCATGAGCACGCGCGGGGATCGGCCATCGCGGCGGATCACCAGCAGAGTCGCGGCGTCCTTGGGCCTGAGCGACCGTTCGCCTGGCGCATTGACCAGGATCGGCACATTGTCTTCATCAACCTGCATCGGCAGCCCTATACCAGCGTCATCAGGCTTTCGGTGGTATAATCCGTCAGTTCGGCGTGGCGGCCATCGCGGACCTTCAACGCCCAGTCAGGATCGACGATCAGCGCGCGGCCCACTGCCACCAGGTCGAACTCGTCGCGCGCTAGCCGGGCCAGCAGATTGTCGAGGCTGGCGGGCTTGGAGGCCTCGCCCTGCATACCGGCCACGAACTCGCCGGTGAGGCCAACGCTGCCCACCGTGATGGTGGGCTTGCCGGTCAATTTCTTCGCCCAGCCGGCGAAGTTGAGGCCGTCATCCCCGTCGATGTCGGGAAACTCCGGCTCCCAGAAGCGGCGCTGCGAGCAGTGGAAGGCGTCCGCCCCGGCATCAGCGAGCGGCCCCAGCCAGGCCAGCAGTTCATCCGGCGTGGGCGCGAGGCGATAGCCGAAATCCTGCTGCTTCCACTGCGACAGGCGGATGATCACCGGGAAATCAGGGCCAACTGCGGCGCGCACCGCCTTCAGCAGCTCGGCGGCAAAGCGCGCGCGTTCCGGAAGCGTGTCGCCGCCCCAGCGATCGCTGCGCCGGTTGGTCTCACCCCAGAAAAACTGATCGATCAGATAGCCATGGGCGCCGTGCAGTTCGACCGCGTCGAAGCCCAGCCGCTTCGCATCGCCGGCGGCACGAGCGAAGGCGGCAATCGCGTCGGCCACTTCGGCATCGCTCATCGCGTGGCCATTCTGCTTGCCCGGCATGTAGAGGCCGGACGGGCTTTCGGCTTCCTCGCCCTTGGGGTTGCGGCGGTTGGGCAGCGCGCCGACATGCCACAGCTGGGGCGCAATGCGGCCCGCGGCGCCGTGCACCGCCGTCACCACCTCGCCCCAGCCATTCAGCGCTGACCCGAAGAAATGTGGCACGTTGGGATCGTTGGCCGCGCCGGTGCGCTCAACCGCGGTGCCTTCGGTGATGATCAGGCCGACACCGCCCTCGGCGCGGCGGCGATAATAGTCGGCCACGTTGGTGCCAGGCTGGCCGCCGGGCGAGAAGCTGCGCGTCATCGGTGCCATGACCACCCGGTTGGGCAGGGTGAGGCCATTCAAGGTGAAGGGGCGGAACAGGGTCTCGGTGCTCATGTGCGCTGGTTAACCGGCAAGCGGCCGCCAAGTCACCTGTTCAATTCGACTCATCGGCCAAGGGATGCCGGGAATTAACGAGCTCCACCAGCGTGGCGGCGGCAACATGGGTATAGATCTGGGTGGTGGCGATATCGGCGTGGCCGAGCAGGGTCTGCACGATCCGCAAGTCCGCGCCGCCTTCCAGCAGATGGGTGGCAAAGGCATGGCGCAGCACATGCGGGGATATGCGTTGCGGCGGGATGCCGGCATCGGCGGCCAGCGACTTGACCAGCTGCCACAGCCTGAGGCGCGTCAGGTGCCCGGCAGCGCTGCCGGCGCGGCCAGCAGGGAACAGATAGCGGCTGCTGGCGGGCACGTGCTGGCTCCACGCCAGCGCGGCGGCTTCGGCGCGGCGCGAGACGGGCACCAGCCGTTCCTTGTCGCCCTTGCCGGTGATCACCATGTGGCCGCGCCCAGCTTTCAACGCATGACGGGGCAGCGCCACCAGCTCGCTGGCCCTGAGGCCCGAGCCATAGAGCAGCTCGATCAGGGCGGACAGGCGCAGGGTGGCGGGATCGTCGGGCGCTGCGGCAAGCTTCTCGGCCAATACCGCGAACAGGCGGGTCACGTCGCCGGCCCCCAGCACCTTGGGCAGCGGCCGCGCCGCCTGCGGCAGCGCCAGATCGCGCCCCGGATCATCGGTGCGCAGGCCTTCGGCCATCAGGAAGGCCAGCAGCTGCCGCACCGCAGAGGCCTTGCGCGCCGCGCTGGCGCGCTTCAGTGGCGCCCAGCTGCGCGCCAGCCGCGCCAGCGCTGCCGAATCGGCGGTCGCCAGGCCGCCCTCCAGAACGGCGCTGGCCTGCGCGAGGTCGCGGCCATAGGCGATGAGCGTGTTCTTCGCCGCGCCGC
>NZ_WMHO01000273.1 GCF_010994245.1 Sandarakinorhabdus rubra | reverse complement strand
GCCCCCAGCGCCACCGCCAGCAGCCATTTCAGCACCGGGGCACGCGGCGGCGCCTCGGCCGGTTCAGGCTCGGGTTCAGGCTGCGGATCGGGTTCGGGTTCGGGCGCCGGCGGCAGCCGGGCGACCCGCGCCTCCTCCTGCACGGCGGCAACCGCCTCGTCTTCATCGATCTCGTCGGCCGGGACCCAGCGGTGGCCGCACTCGGCGCATTTCAGCTTGGGCCGGCGCATCAGCACGCCCACGGGAACCTGGTATCTGGCGTCGCAGTTCGGGCAGGTGATGATCACCGCGCCACCATAGGCAGGCCGCCGCAGCGGGGGAAGGGGGCGCCTGATATGCCCATGCTTGCAGCCGGCTTCCGGGCAGGGCAAAGGCGGGGCCACCATGCATGACCTGAAGCTCCTGCGCGCCGACCCGAACGGCTTTGCCGCCGCCCTCGCCCGGCGCGGCGTGCCCGATGCCGCCACCGCCCTGCTGGCGGCCGACGAAGCCCGCCGCGCCGCCGAAACCCGGGCGCAGGAGGCGCTGGCCCGCCGCAACGCCGCCTCCAAGGACATCGGTGCCGCCATGGCCGCGCAGGACATGGCGCGCGCCGAGGCGCTGAAAGCCGAAGTGGCCGGGCTGAAGGACGAGATCGCTGCGCTGGAGTCCGCCGCGCGGGAGGCCGGCGCACATGCGGAAGACCTGCTGGCCAGCCTGCCCAACCTGCCCGCGCCGGACGTGCCCGATGGCACCGACGAGACCGGCAATGTCGAGGTGATGCGCTGGGGCAGCCCGCGCGCCTTCGATTTCCAGCCGCTGGAGCATGATATTGTCGCGGCGAAGCTGGGCTATGACCCGGAAGCGGCCGCCCGCGTCGCCGGCGCGCGCTTTGCGGTCCTCAAGGGCCCGCTGGCGCGGCTGCAGCGCGCGCTGGGCCAGTTCATGATCGACACGCAGACGCGGGCCCACGGCTTTGCCGAAACCTATGCGCCGCTGCTGGTGAACCGCGATGCCGCCTTCGGCACCGGGCAGCTGCCGAAGTTTGAAGAGGATGTGTTCAAGACGACCGACGGCCGTTACCTCATCCCCACTGCCGAGATGAGCCTGACCAACCTGGTGGCCGACGAGATCATCGATGCTGCCGCCCTGCCGATCCGCATGACCGCGCTGACGCCGTGTTTCCGCAGCGAGGCCGGCAGCGCCGGGCGCGACACGCGCGGCCTTATCCGCCAGCACCAGTTCGAGAAGTGCGAGCTGGTGACGATCTGCACACCCGACCAGGCCGAGGCCGAGCACGCCCACATGCTGCAATCGGCGGAAGCCATCTTGCAGGCGCTGAACCTGCCCTATCGCCGGATGCTGCTGTGCGCCGGCGACATGGGCTTTTCGGCGCGGAAGACCTATGACCTGGAGGTCTGGCTGCCCGGCCAGGGGGCGTATCGCGAGATCAGCTCCGTCTCCGACTGTGGCGATTTCCAGGGCCGCCGCATGAACGCGCGCTGGAAAGTGGCGGGCGAGAAGGGTAGCCGTGGCCCGGTCAACACGCTCAATGGCTCCGGCCTTGCCGTGGGCCGCACGCTGGTGGCGGTGATCGAGAATTACCAGCAGGCCAACGGCAGTGTCATCATTCCCGAGGTCCTGCTGCCCTACATGGCCGGCATCACCCGGCTGGAGCCCTGACCCATGCGTATCCTCGTGACCAATGATGACGGCATCAGCGCCCCCGGCCTCGTGGCGCTGGAGGCGATCGCGGCCGAACTGTCCAGCGATGTCTGGGTGGTGGCACCGGCCGAGGAACAGTCTGGCGCCGGGCACAGCCTCACCCTGTCGCAGCCGGTGCGTCTGCGCCAGCTGGGGCCGCGCCGGTTCGCCGTGCGCGGCACCCCCACCGATTGCGTGATGCTGGCGCTGGGCGCGGTGCTGGAGGATGCCAAGCCCGATCTGATCCTGTCGGGCGTCAACCGGGGCGGCAACCTCGCCGAGGATGTGACTTACAGCGGCACCGTGTCGGCGGCGATGGAAGGTTGCCTGGCCGGCGTGCGCTCCATCGCGCTGAGCCAGGTGATGATGGATTACACTGCCGGCATGGAGGATTTCACCTGCGCCACCGTTCACGGCGCCGGCGTGATCCGCCGCGTGGTCGCCACCGACTGGCCGGATGGCGTGCTGATCAACATCAACTTCCCGCCGGTGACCGCCGACCAGGTGAAGGGCGTGCGCGTCACCGAACAGGGGTTCCGCGACTATGGCAACATCCACCTCGTCAAGCGCATCGATCCGCGCGGCTTTCCCTATTACTGGCACGGCTTCGGCAAGGAAAAGCCCAGCCCGGGCCACGAGACCGACCTGAAGGCCATGCACGAGGCCTGCATCTCGGTGACGCCGCTGCACCTCGACATGACGCATTACCAGTCGATGGCCCGGCTGAAGGCAGCGCTGTCCGATCTCGCCGAGGCCTGATGCGGCGGGCGGGCGCCCTTCTGCTGCTGGCGTTGCTGACGGCCTGTTCGAGTGGGCGTTCCACGCGCGATATCGTCGGCCGCCCGGCACCTCGCCCTCCCCAAAGCACTGCCCCAAGCGCCGCACCAGCCGCCCGCCCGGCACAAGCCCCGGCGCCGCAGTCGGTGCCGCAGAAGCCGCGCCGCACCGACTGGGTGGCGCGCCGCGTGGTGCCCGATGCCGTCACCACGCCGCAGGGCCGCTTCCACGTCGTGAAATCCGGCGAGACCGGCATCGCCATCGCGCAGGCCTATGGCCTCCCCTGGCGCGAGATCATCGCGCTCAACAATCTGCAGGAACCGTTCCTGCTGCGCGTCGGCCAGCGCCTGCGACTGTCTGCAGCACCCCAACCGACCCAAACGCTAGAGGACCGCGCCCGCGCCTTCGACGTGACCATTGACGACGTGGTGACCGGCGGCCAGCCGGCGGCCGGCCGCAGCACGCCGGGGAGCGCCGAAACGCCGTCTGCCCTGCCCGCCG
>NZ_WMHO01000272.1 GCF_010994245.1 Sandarakinorhabdus rubra | reverse complement strand
CCAGATCGGCCAGCGTGCGCGCCACATCGCCGCCAGTGGCGATCACCAGCGCGGCCGCCATCAGCGCGTTGGCGCATTGATAGGCGCCGATCAGCGGCAGCGTCACGCTGTGCCGGGCGCCGCCGGCCTCCACCACCAGCGCCTGGCCCAGCGCTGTGGGGGTGCGGCTGACGAGGCGCAGCGTCTCGCCGGCTTCGCCCACGGTCATCAGCTTCAGGCCCCGCGCCTGCGCGATGGCGATCATCCGGGCTGACCAGTCGCCATCATCGGCCCAGATCACCGCCGTGCCGTTGGCGTCCACCACCTCGCCGAACAGCCGGGTCTTGGCGGTAAAATAGGCCTCCATGCTGCCATGGTAATCAAGATGGTCGCGCGACAGGTTGGTGAAGGCCGCGGCGCTGACCGGCAGGCCCTCGGTACGATACTGGTCGAGCCCATGGCTGGAGGCTTCGAAGGCAGCATGGCTGATGCCTTCGCGCGCCAGCCCCGCCATGGTGGCGAGGAAGGTGACGATGTCGGGCGTGGTCAGTCCGCCGGTGCCTTCGCTGGCGCCCACCCGATCCTGCCCGGTGGTGACACCCAGCGTGCCGATGCTGGCGGCGCGGTGGCCGGCCACCTGCCACAGCTGGCGGGTGAGCTCGACGGTGCTGGTCTTGCCGTTGGTGCCGGTCACCGCCACGGTCACGGCGGGGAAGGGGGCAAACACCCGCGCCGCCGCCCGCGCAAAGGCGCGGCGCGGATTGGCGTCCGCGATGTGCAGCGCGCCCTCCACGCGGGCTTCGGGCCGCGCCACCACGGCCACGGCGCCGGCCGCGATCGCTGCCGGGATGAAATCCTCGCCGTTCACGCGCGCACCCTGAAAGGCGCCGAACAGGGTGCCGGGCGCTACCTTGCGATGATCGATGGCGCAATGGGTGACGGCGGCGCTGCCGCCGCCGTCCACCAGATCACCGAGGGTGAGCGTGCCGGGTGCCACTCATTCCTCCGCGGCGGCCTTGCTGGGCAGCAGGCCAGCAAGATCAAGATCGCGCGTCTCGTCGGGCAGCACGCCGAGCGGCGGGGCGATGCGGCGGATGATGCGGTTGATGGCCGGGGCCACCACCATGCCGGCGGTGCGAAAGCCATAAGTGGCCTTGGAGCCGCGCGGATCATCGATCATCGCCACCACCACATAGCGCGGCGCATCGACCGGAAACACGGCGGCGAAGTTCACCACGTTCTGCCCGCGCACATAGCGGCCGTTCTCGATCTTCTCGGCGGTGCCGGTCTTGCCGCCCACCCGATAGCCCGGCACGTCGGCCTTGCGCCCGGTGCCCTTGGTCACCACGAGGCGCAGCAGGCGCCGCACCTCGAGGCTGGTGCGCTCCGAAAACACCCGCGTGCCCGGCGGCACATGGGCGCTGTCGCGCTTCAGGATGGTGGGCGGCCTGTAAAGCCCGCCGTTGACCAGCGTGGCATAGCCATTGGCCAGGTGCAGCGGCGACACGGTGAGGCCGTGGCCATAGCTGATGGTCATCGTCGCCAGCTGGCCCCAGTTGGACAGCGGTGGATATTGCGGCCGGGTCTTCTCCTGCAGCTCGAACTCCAGCGGCTTCAGGAAGCCGAGCTTTTCCAGATAGGCGCGCTGGCGCTCGCGGCCCAGCTCAAGGGCCATGCGCGCCGTGCCGATGTTGCTGGAATAGATGAAGATTTCCGGCACCGTCAGCCAGCGGTTCTTGGCGTGGTCGTCGCGGATGCGAAAACCCGCCAGTTCCAGCGGGCGCGTGGCATCATATTGCTTCTGCAGGTTGGTAAGCACGCCGGTTTCCAGCGCGGTGGCGATGGTGAAGGCCTTGAAGGTGGAGCCAAGCTCATAGCCGCCCAGCGTCACCCGGTTGAAGCGGCTGCCATCATCATTCTCGGTGGTATAGCGTGTGCCGTCGGCGCGCTGGCCGGGCGCGTTGGGGTTGAAATCGGGCAGCGAGACCATGGCCAGCACTTCGCCCGTGTTCACGTCCAGCACTACGCCGGCGGCGCCCTTGGCGTTCTGATCGGCGACCAGCGCGGCCAGTTCGTTCTGCATCGCCTGCTGCACCCGCACGTCGAGCGACAGCGCCAGCGGCGCCGCCCGCTGCACCGGATCGGACAGGGTGGCATCGAAGGCCTTTTCGACGCCGATCAGCCCCCTGACGGCGCCGCCCCCGCCATCGCCGGTATAGCCCAGCGCCTGCGCGGCCAGCGTCATGTTGGGATAAAGCCGCTCGGCCTCGCGGGCCAGTTCGATGGCCGGCTCGCCCAGTTCGTTGATGCGCTGGGCCTGGCCGGGCAGCACGCGGCGGGCCAGATAGCGAAAGCTCTTCCGGCTGGTGAGATCGGCCAGGATATCCTCGCGGCTGCGCTCGGGCAGGATCTCGGCGAGCTTGCTGGCCAGCACCTCGGGGTCAGAGGTCAGGCGGCGCGGCATCACGGTGATGGCATAGGCCTCGAAGGTGCGGGCCAGTTCGACGCCATTCCTGTCCACGATGTCGCCGCGCGGCGGCGCTGCGGTGATGGGCTCTGCCTCGCTGGCCGGCGCGCCTTCGATCACGGTCAGCTCGATCAGCCGGGCAAGGATCAGCAGCGCCAGCAGCGGGAACAGCATGATCAGGAAGGCCAGCCGCTGGCGGGCCTGGGCGCGGGCGGTCACCCGTTCGCCGGCGAGGGACGGTGGTGCTGCGGTAACGGGCCCCAGGCCGGGGATGCTGGCCATCAGCCCTCCCGATCCTGCGGTTCGCTGACCCGGTCTTCCGGCGCGTCGGTGGCCGGCTCGGGCAGCAGCGGCGTCGGGGCTCCAGCTGCGGGCTGGGCGACGTAGCTGGCGGCCACCAGCCGCGGACCAGACGGCGCGGCCAGTGCCTGGGGCGGCGCTTCGGGCGCGGCGTCAACGCCATCGCGGGCCAGCGCATAGCGCAGCGCCGGCGCCTTCGCCTCGGGTCGGGCGGCATAGGCCACCAGCTG
>NZ_WMHO01000271.1 GCF_010994245.1 Sandarakinorhabdus rubra | reverse complement strand
AGAGCGCGAGATCGCCGGCGCCCGGTGCCTCGCCGCCGATGAAGGCGCGACCATCGGCCAGCGTGTCCGAAAGCCAGCGCGCCGCCACCAGCGCCTGGCCGGCAAGATGCGGCGCGGCGCGGCCGAGCGCGGCGAGGTCCATGCCGAAGCGCGCCTGCCGGTCCCTGATGAAGCCTTCGCCCATCATCTCGGGCGTCATGCCGCCCATCGCGGCGCCGACATGCGCGAAGAACTGCGGGCCGTTCGCCCAGTTCGCCACCAGCCGGTGCAGCGGGCCCAGCGGCGCCGGATACAGCGTTGGCCCTGGCAAGGCCTCCAGCGCCGGCAGGATGGCGCCGGTGTCGCAATAGATGTCGGCGCCAATCTGCACCACCGGGGTGCGGCCATAGCCGCCGGTCAGCCGCGTCTGGTCCGGCTTGGGCAGGATGTTGGAGACGATGAGGCTGCCCCATTCCAGCCCCTTCACCCCGAAGGCGGCGCGCACCAGTTCGGCAAAGGGTGAGGCTTCATAATGGTAGAGGATGGGCAGCATGGCCGGTCCTTTCAGCTGCAATGGTCCGCCCCCCGCAGCCTTCAGCTGCGGTAATCGGCATTGATGCTGATGTAGCCGTGGGTGAGGTCGCAGGTCCACACCCGGGCGCGGCCGCTGCCCAGCCCGAGATCGGCGCCGATCCGCACCTCCTGGCCCGCAAGATGTGCCGCCACCGGCGCCTCGTCATAGCCTGGCACCACGGCGCCCTTGCTGGCCACCAGCGTGTCGCCGAAGCGGATGGAGAGGAGGTCGCGCTCGGCCGGCTCGCCCGCCTTGCCCACGGCCATCACCACCCGGCCCCAATTGGCATCACCGCCGGCGATCGCGGTCTTCACCAGAGGCGAATTGGCGATGCTCATCGCCACCCGCCGGGCCGAGGCGCCGTCCACCGCGCCGGTGACCGTGATCTCGATCAGCTTGCTCGCGCCCTCGCCGTCGCGCACCACCAATATGGCCAGCTGCCGGCACAGATCGGTGAGCGCGGCAGCCAGCGCCTCGGCGCCGGGATCGTCCAGCGTTGTCAGCACCGGGTTGCCGGCGGTGCCGGTGGCAAAGGCCAGCACCGTGTCAGAGGTCGAGGTGTCGCTGTCCACGGTGATGCAGTTGAAGGTCTCGGCCGCAGCCGCGCTCAGCATCTGCTGCCACAGGGAAGGCGCAATGGCGGCATCGCTGAAGATGAAGCTCAGCATGGTCGCCATGTCGGGCGCGATCATCCCGCTGCCCTTGATGATGCCGGTGAGTGTCACGCGGCGGCCGCCCACCATGGCGCTGGTGGTGGCGGCCTTGGGGAAGGTGTCGGTGGTGCCGATGGCGTTGGTGGCCGCCAGCCAGTCTGCCGCGCCCAGCCGGGCGTGGGCCTGGTCGACGCCCGACAGGGCCAGGTCAACCGGCAACGGCACGCCGATCACCCCGGTCGAGGCGCTGAACACCTGGTCTGCCGAACAGCCCAGCAGCGCCGCCGCCCGCGCCACCTGGGCCTCGGCCGCCTGCCGGCCGCTCATGCCGGTGAAGGCATTGCTGTTGCCGGCATTGACGACGAGGCCGCGCGCCTGACCGCCCGGCAGCTTGGCGCGGCACAACTCCACCTCCGGCGAGGCGCAGGCAGAGCGTGTGGTCACTCCGGCCACCGCGGTGCCGGGCGCCAGTTCAACCAGCGTCACGCAATCGCGCGTCCAGCGCTTGTAGGCGACGTTGGCGGTGCCGATGCGCACGCCCTTGATGGGGGCCAGGTCGGGAAAGGGCAGGGCAAGCGGTGAGCGGTCCATGATTTTGCCATTGCCGCGCGGGGCCGACTTGTCCAGAGCCAAGCATGGCCGGAGCCGCCTGCAGCCACCCAGAGCCACGTTGACTCGCGCGCTGCCGTGCAGTATCGGCGGCGCTCTTTCGGGCGACGGGCAACCGTGGCTCTTCGCGATCGATTCTCGGGACGTCCAATCATGAAGCGCACCTATCAGCCGTCCAAGCTCGTCCGGGCCCGCCGCCATGGCTTCCGCGCCCGCATGGCCACCGCTGGCGGCCGCAAGGTGATTGCCGCCCGCCGCGCGCGCGGCCGCAAGAAGCTGACGGCCTGACACCTGTGCGTGCGCCGGAGACCATCCGGCAACGGCGGGATTTCCTGAGCGCCAACGAAGGCCGGCGGGTTGCATCCGCCGGCTTCGTGCTGTTGGTGCGCCCGCGCGGCGATGGCGATGCGCTGATGCGGGCCGGGTTCACGGTGACCAAGAAGATCGGCAACAGCGTCACCCGCAACCGATTGAAGCGCCGCCTGCGCGAGGCGGTGCGGCTGACGCTGCCTACCCACGGCCATGCCGGTGCCGACCATGTGCTGATCGGGCGCGAGGCCGGCCTGACCCGCGATTTCGCCCAGCTGCGCAGCGATCTGGAAAAGGCGCTGGCCAGGGCGCACCTGCCGCCGCCGCCGCCGAAGGAGCGCCGGGCGTGAAAAGGCTGTTCATCTGGCCGATTCGCCTGTGGCAGGTCACGGTCTCGGCGGTGCTGCCGCCCTCCTGCCGCTTCACGCCCAGCTGTTCGGCCTACGCCATCACCGCCATCGAACGGCATGGGCCGGCACGCGGCAGCTGGCTGGCGCTGCGGCGCATCGCCCGCTGCCATCCGTGGGGCGGCCAAGGCTATGACCCGGTGCCCTGACCGGCTATAGGCACCCGCGCTCCCTTTCGAATCCCTTCAGCCAGCGAGAACCTCTTGCCTCCTTCCGACAATCAATCGCCCGACACGAAGAACATCGTGCTGGCCGTCGTGCTGTCGTCGCTGGTGCTGCTCGCCTGGACGGTGCTTGCCGATCGCTTCCTGCCGCAGACGCCGGCGCCTGCGGCCACCAGGGCTGCGGCGCCCGCTGCGGTGCCGGCCAGTGCGCCGACCGCCACGCCTGCTGCCCCCGCTGCCAGTGCCGCCCCCACCGGCCCGTCGCCGCGCATCGCCATCGATACGCCGCGCATCAAGGGCAGCATCAACCTTTAT
>NZ_WMHO01000270.1 GCF_010994245.1 Sandarakinorhabdus rubra | reverse complement strand
GATGCGGCGCTGAAGGCCCGGGTGGCCGTCGTGCTGGCCAGCGTGGCCGCCGATCCCGCCGCCGGCATCGACCGGATCATGGATGATGCCGCCATCGCCGCGGCCGGCGGCACGGCCGACGCCGCCTTCTGGGTGAACTGCAAGCCGGGCTGGCTGATGGGCGGCAGGCTGAACGGCGTGCAGGGCGAGCCGACAGCCACGCGCGGCATGCATGGCTATTTCCCCGACGTGGCGGCAATGCGCGCGACGTTGATCGCCAGCGGGCCGGGCCTGCCCGCCGGGCGTGACCTTGGCGTGATCGACATGCGCGCCATCGCGCCGGCGGTGGCGGCACGGCTGGGCGTGACGCTGAAGGACGCGGAACGGCCGGCCGCCTTCTGACCCCCCAAAAGGGCCGGTTTCGCCTGTTGCCCGGCGCCGTCATGGTGGCTGCAAGGGAGAGCAGCGATGCAATTGGCCTGGAGCGCCGACGATCTGGCCTTTCGCGACGAGGTGCGCGCGTTTCTTGCCCGTGAATTGACCCCCGATCTGAAACAGGCGGCGGCCGGCATGACCAGCGTCTATGCGCCGCCGCACATCGCCATTGCCTGGCAGAAGAAGCTTCACGCACGCGGCTGGGTGGCGCCCAGCTGGCCGATCGAATGGGGCGGCTGCGACTGGAGCGTGGCGCGGCGCTACATCTTCGCGCGGGAAACGACCGAAGCCGGTGCGCCGCCGCTGTCCCCCATGGGGCTGGGCATGTGTGGGCCGGTGCTGCTGCATTATGGCACCGAGGAACAGAAGCGCCGCTTCCTGCCGCCGATGCTGGCGGGTGACGAATTCTGGTGCCAGGGCTATTCGGAGCCAAACAGCGGCTCCGACCTTGCCTCGCTGCAGATGAAGGCGGAGCGCGATGGCGACCATTTCATCTGCACCGGCCGCAAGATCTGGACGACGCACGCCCATTATGCGGACTGGATCTTCTGCCTGGTGCGCACGAGCCGGCTCGAGAAACCGCAGCTGGGCATCACGTTCTTGCTGATCGACATGAAGAGCCCCGGCGTCAGCGTACGCCCGATCATCTCGCTGTCAGGCGAGCATGTGCAGAACGAGGTGATCTTCGACGAGGTGCGGGTTCCCGTTGCCAACGTGGTCGGCCGAATCGACGACGGCTGGACGGTGGCCAAGTATCTGATGGAGTTCGAGCGTGGCGGCCACGCCTATGCGCCCTCGCTGGTCAAGCGGGTGGACAGCCTGGTCGTCCACCTCGCCGAAACGCGCCAGGCGATGCCTGGCCGCATCGCTGCCCTGCGCGCCGAGATCGAGGCGCTGGATGCACTGGAGCTGCAGTTCAACGCCGGGCTTTCGAACGGCGCCGCGCCCGGACCGATGGCCTCGGCCCTCAAGATCCTCGGCACCGAACTGTCGCAGCGGCTGACCGAGCTGGAGGTGGAGGCGGCGCTGCCGTGGGTGGCGGCCCATCAGCCCCACCTCACCCTGCCAGGCGGCGATGTGCCCGGTTTCACTGCGCCGGCCGATGGCCTGGGCGTGGGGCCGGCCTGGGCGGCGAAAGCCTTCCCCAAATATCTCAACGACCGCGCCGGCTCCATCTATGCCGGTACCAACGAGATCCAGCGCGGCATCCTCTGGCAGTATCTGGCGCGCCGCAATAACTAGCGACCCGCCAGCAGCGTCTTCACGTCCGGGCAGCGGCCGCTCTGGATGAAGAGGTAGATCGACAGGAACAGCGCCCCGCCCAGGAATGCAACGAGACCCAGCGCCAACCCGGCCGGGGTGAAGCCGTGCCGCCACGCCACCCACAGGCCCGACAGGGTGAGCATGAAGGCGAAATCGAGGTTGAACTGGCCCTGCCAGCCGCCACCGGCAATCGCCTCGAAGAAGGCCGGGAACAAATTGGGCTCGGCCAGCAGGATCGGCACGCTATAGAGGGTCAGTGCCGCGAAGATGAGGACGGCAAGAATGCGGATCAGCGCCATGGCTCAGGTCTCCTTCACGGCCCGACACTGGCCTGCACAGGTAGCCGCCGCAATTACCTGAGGCGTCAATTCCCGGTGAAGCGCCCCGGCCGCTTGTCCCGGAAGGCGGCCACCGCCTCGGCAAAGTCGGCACCGCGGGTGGCCAGCAGCCATTGATCGGCATCGGCGTGCAGCACGGCAGCATCCAGCGCATGGGCAACCGCGTTGATGCTGCGCTTGATCATCTGCACGGCCAGCGGCGGCAGCGCGGCATAGTCGGCGGCCGTGGCAAGGGCGCGGGCGTCAAGGTCGTCAGCCGGCACGATCTCGTCGATCAGGCCCCAACCGGCCAGCGTCGCGGCATCCACCAGCGCGCCGCTCATCACCAGCCGCTTGGCACGTGCCGGGCCGACCAGCGCCACCAGCGGCCCCAGCGCGTTCCACATCAGCGGGATGCCGATCTTCACCTCGCCATAGCCGAGCCGGGCGGCGCTGGCGGCAATACGGAAATCGCAGGCGGTGGCGATGCAGGTGGCGCCGCCGGTGGAGATGCCCTGCACGGCACAGATGGTCGGCTGATCAATGCCCATCAGCGCCCGCATCACCCGTGCGCCCAGCTGCGCCCCGCGCCGCGCTTCGGCCAATGTGGGCCCAAGGGCAGACGGCGCGGCCTGGCGGGCTTCCATCTCGCCGATGTCGGCCCCCACGGAGAAATCATTGCCGTTGGCGCGCAGAACCACGGCACGCACGTCACCCGCACCGCGCAGGCTGTCGGCGATGCGCTCCAGCTCGGCCAGCATGGCCTGGGTCAGCGCGTTGCGCTTCTCCGGCCGGTCGAGCGTGATGATGGCGATAGCTCCTTGGATCTCGAGCGTGACGGCCATGGCGATTCCTCCCCACGGCCCAGCCTGCCGGAAACCGCGCGATAATCCCAGCCTGTCCAAGCCCCGAGGCCGGGGCTAGTCTGTTGGCGATGGATGCGGTGCTGATCGATCAGGTGTCCCGCCTGCTGGCGCGGGAGGCGAGCGAGGATCGCCTGCGCGCCGCCCGGGCCGGTGCCGCCGTGGCGGGCTGGGAGGCGCTGGCCGATGCC
>NZ_WMHO01000027.1 GCF_010994245.1 Sandarakinorhabdus rubra | reverse complement strand
GAGGGCCGCCCGGCCCCCGCCAGCCTGCCCGCCCCGCCGGAGGGTCAGGGGCAGGTCCTGTTCTGGCGATCGGGCACGGTGGTCGGCAGCGGCATGGGCTGCGGCGTCAACCTGGGCGCCGAGCGCATCAGCGCGCTGGGCGCCGGCCATTATTTCCTGATGGCCCTGCCGCCCGGCACCCACGAGTTCAACGCCAAGAGCGAAGCCAAGGACCGCCTGTCGGTCGAGGTGAAGGCCGGCGAGACCAGCTATGTCAAATGCACTATCAAGATGGGCATAATGGTCGGGCGGCCCAACCTGTCGGCGTCCACGGCCGCGGAATATGAGAAGAAGCGCGGCGACCTCAAATATGTCGACAGCGACGATCTCGGCGCCAAGGCCCTGCCCGACCCGGCCCCACCTGCCGCGCAGGCGCGCTGAGCGGCGCACTGCTGCCATTGCTGAGGCCGGCCCGCGGCGCTATCAGGGCGCCCGGGCCGGCTTAGCACAGCGGTAGTGCAGCGGTTTTGTAAACCGAAGGTCGGGGGTTCGATCCCCTCAGCCGGCACCAGCCCTCAACGCGTTGCGCAGGCAGCGCCGTCGGCCCTGCCCGGCGTTCGATGATCCTTGGAGCGCGCATGACGATCAGACGAATGTTGGGCGGGCGAAGTGTCGCGGCGGTGGGGCTGGGCTGCATGTCGCTCTCGCACGGCTATGGCCGTGCGCCAGACCGGGCCACGTCTGTGGCGCTGCTCAATCGCGCGCTTGATCTGGGCTATGATCACCTGGACACGGCGCGGCTCTATGGCCTTGGCCACAACGAGGCGCTGATCGGTGAAGCATTGAGGGGCCGGCGGCGCGAATATTTCCTCGCCTCCAAGTGCGGCATCATCGCCGATGGCGACAGGCGCCGCATCGATTGTTCCCCCGCCGCCATCACCGCCGCGCTCGACGCCAGCCTGGCGGCGCTGCAGACCGATCATATCGATCTCTATTACATGCACCGCCGCGATGTCACCGTGCCCATCGAGGAATCGATGGCGGTCCTGGCCGAGGCCGTGAAGGCCGGCAAGATCGGCGCCATCGGCCTTTCCGAAATGTCCGCCGACACGTTGCGCCGGGCGGCCGCCGTGCATCCGGTGGCGGCCATGCAGACCGAATACTCCCCCTGGACCCGCGAAGCCGAAATCGCCGTGCTCGATGCCTGTGCTGACCTCGGCACCACATTTGTCGCCTTCTCCCCCGTCGGCCGCGGCGCGCTGGCCGGCGGCGTGCCCGATCCGGCGGCGCTGGCCGAAAACGACATGCGCCGCGCCATGCCGCGCTTCCAGGGGGAGAACTGGATCAGCAACCAGCGGCTGATCGCCCGGTTCGCGGCCATTGCCAATGATGTGGGTGTCACCCCGGCACAGCTTGCGCTCGGCTGGGTGCTGGCGCGCGGCAGCCACATCGTCGTCATTCCGGGCACAGCCAACATCAGCCATCTCGAGGAGAATTTCGCCCGCGCCGATTGGCTGCCCGATGCCGCCACCGTGGCGCGCGTGGATGAGGTGGTGAACCGCCACACGGTCGCCGGCAGTCGCTACCCGGAAGCGATGCAGCGCTCCATCGACACCGAAATGTTCGCCTGAGCCGGGCTTGGCAGGGCGGCTTCCCCGGCCCTGATTGCGTATGGACGCGGGCCCCCTATCCGCCGACTGGGTGAGGCCCGCAGGGTTCAAGGCAAGATCATCCCGAAAGCCGCAACTGCCGTGACCGCACGTCTTCTCGAACGCCAGTTCCGCCTTGTCGAACGCGGCAGCAGCGCCCGCACCGAGGTGCTGGCCGGCGTCACCACCTTCCTCACCATGGCCTATATCGTGCTGGTCAACCCGGCGATCCTGGGCCAGGCCGGGATGCCGGTGGCCGCCGTGGCCGCCGCCACCTGCCTTGCCGCCGGCCTTGCCTCCATCCTGATGGGGCTGGCGGCCAACGTGCCGCTGGCGCTGGCGCCGGGCATGGGGCTCAACGCCTATTTCACCTTCACCGTGGTGCAGCAGATGGGCGTGCCCTGGCCGGTGGCGCTGGGCTGCGTATTCCTGTCGGGCGTCGCCTTCCTGGTGCTCACGCTGACGGGTGTGCGCCAGCTCATCATCGCGGCCATTCCGCCGCATCTGTTTGCCGCCATCGCCGGCGGCATCGGGCTGTTCGTGGGCTTCATCGGCCTGAAGGATGCCGGCATCATCGTTGCCAATCCGGCCACGCTGGTGGGGCTGGGAGCGTTGACTGCGCCCACCCCGGCGCTCGCCCTGTTCGGCCTTGGCGTGATGGGGATCCTGAGCCTGTGGAACGTGCGCGCCGCCATCCTCATCGGCATCGCGCTCACCACGCTCATCGCCTTCGTGACCGGGCAGACCAGCCTGCCCACCCAGCCCTACCGCCTCGATGCCATTGCCGGCACCTTCCTCCAGCTCGATGTGGCCGGCGTCTTCAACCTGTCGGCGACGCAAGGCATCGGCCTTCTGGAGATCGTCTTCGTGTTCCTGTTCGTCGATCTGTTCGACAATGTCGGTACGCTGGTGGCGGTGAGCAAGCGCGCCGGACTGATGGATGCGGACGGCAGGATCGCCGGGCTGAACCGCATCCTCACCACCGATGCCGTCGCCGCCATGGCCGGCGCGGTTGCCGGCACCAGCACGGTCACCTCCTATGTCGAAAGCGCCGCCGGGGTGCAGGCCGGCGGGCGCACCGGGCTGACGGCGGTGGTGACGGGCCTGCTGTTCCTCGCCACCATGCTGGTCGCGCCCTATGCGAGCCTCGTGCCACTGGCCGCCACCGCGCCGGCACTGATCATGGTGGGCGGGCTCATGCTGCTGCCGCTCGCCGAAGTGGCGTGGGACAAGCCGATGCAGGCCATCCCGGCGTTCCTGACCGTGGCGCTGATCCCCTTCACCTTCTCCATCGCCAACGGCATCGCCTTCGGCATCGCCGCCCATGCGCTGTTCAAGCTGGCGAGCGGCGAGGCGCGCCGGGCCGACTGGTTCCTGCTGCTGCTGGCCGCGCTGTTCGTGGCGCGCTTTGCCTGGATGGGTGCCGCATGATCCGCATCATGATCATGGTTCTGGGCCTGTTGGCCGCCCTTCCGGCGCAGGCCCAGAAGCTGGACGACGTGCTGCGAACCGTGGTGATGACGGCCTACCAGCCGGAATGGGTGGCACTGGTGGACAGCATCGAGCAGGCCCGCGAGCACCGCATCAATGGCAGCCTGCTCCTCACCGGCACGCTGGCCGGCAAGCCGGTGGTGCTGATGCAGTCAGGGGTCAGCGTGGTCAACGCCGCGATGAACACGCAACTGGTGCTTGATCGCTTCGCAGTCCGCCGCATCGTGTTTTCGGGCATCGCCGGCGGGGTCGATCCGGGCCTGGCCATCGGCGATGTGCTGGTGGCCGAAGATTGGGGGCAATATCTGGAAGGCTCGTTCGCGCGCCGCGCCGGCAAAGGCTGGGCCCCGCCGCATGAGGTGGATGCCGAGGCGCCCGCCAACTGGTTCCTCCTCCATCCGCGCGGCACCGTGGTGGCAAACGACGCCAGCCCGCCGCGGCGCATCTACCGGTTCCCGGTCGATCCCGATCTGCTGGCTCTGGCCCGGCAGGTGGTGCCGAAGGTGACGCTCGATCGCTGCGTGCCGGCCATGACCGCAATGGCAGCCGGTTCGGCGCTGTGCCTGCCACGAAACCCGCGCATCGCCATCGGGGGCACCGGGGTGACCGCCGGCATCTATGCCGACAATGCCGAGTTCCGTCGCTATCTGCACAAGGCCTGGGGGGCGCGCGTGCTCGACATGGAAAGCGCTGCCGTCATGCAGGTGGCCTATGCCAACCAGGTGCCGGCCATCGTGTTCCGCAGCCTGTCCGACCTTGCCGGCGCCGATCCGAACCGCAACCAGCTGGCGGTGTTCGGACATCTGGCGGCGGTCAATTCCGCGCGGGTGGTGCGCGCCTATGTGGCGGCGCTGCCCGATTGAGCCTTGGCGCCTGCCGGCCCTGCGCAAAGCCGCGCGTCTTTCCATTTTGCCAGTGGCCAAGCCGGTCCCGGCATGACAGCGTGCTCCTTGAAAGATCCACGAAGGGGAAGATGCGCCATGCATTTCGAATATAGCGACAAGACCAAGGGCCTGATCGAACGCCTGCGCGCCTTCATGGATGAGCATATCTATCCCAACGAAGCCCGCTTCCAGCAGGAGTTGCAGGAGGGGGAACGCTGGAAGGTGATCCCGGTGATCGAGGAACTGAAGCCCAAGGCGCGCGCCGCCGGGCTGTGGAACCTGTTCCTCAACATTTGCGATCATGATGTCGGCGAATGGAAGGGGCCGGGCCTCACCAACCTCGAATATGCCCCGCTGGCCGAGGAGATGGGCCGCGCCGGCTGGTCATCGGAAGTGTTCAACTGCTCCGCGCCCGACACCGGCAACATGGAGGTGCTGCGCACCTATGGCACCGAGGAACAGAAGCGCCAGTGGCTGCGCCCGCTGATGGATGGCGAGATCCGCTCCGCCTTCCTGATGACCGAGCCGGCGGTGGCCTCTTCGGATGCCACCAACATCGAGACGTCGATCGTGCGCGACGGCGATGAATATGTGATCAACGGCCGCAAATGGTGGTCCTCGGGCGTGGGTGATCCGCGCTGCAAGGTCGCCATCGTGATGGGCAAAACCGACCCGAGCGCGCCGCGCCACCAGCAGCAGAGCCAGATCCTGGTGCCGCTCGACGCCAAGGGCATCACCAAGCTGCGGCCGCTGAACGTCTTCGGCTTCGATGATGCCCCGCACGGCCATTTCGAGGTGATTCTCGACAATGTCCGCGTGCCGGCCAGCAACATCATCCTGGGCGAAGGCCGCGGTTTCGAGATCGCGCAGGGGCGCCTTGGCCCGGGCCGCATCCACCACTGCATGCGCTCCATCGGCGCGGCGGAACGCGCGCTCGAAAAGATGGTCAAGCGCCTGAAGAGCCGCGTCGCCTTCGGCAAGCCGATCTCCGAGCACAGCCTGTGGCACGAGCGCATCGCCGACAGCCGCATCGCCATCGAACAGGCCCGCCTGCTCACGCTGAAGGCCGCCTACATGATGGACACGGTGGGCAACAAGGCGGCGGCCAACGAGATCGCGATGATCAAGGTGGTGGCGCCCAACATGAGCTGCCTGATCCACGATCACGCCATCCAGGCCCATGGCGGCGGCGGCGTGTGCCAGGATTATGGGCTGGCCAGCGGCTATGCGGGCCAGCGCACGCTCAGGCTGGCCGACGGCCCGGATGAGGTGCACCGCCAGGCCATCGCCAAGAACGAACTGCGCAAATACAACTAAGTCGGCGCAGCGGCGGGGAGGGGCTTGCACGCCAAGCCCTCCCCTGCTACCCGCGCCATCCTGCCGAAGGGGCGCAAACGTGCCCCATTCCCTCGTGTGCGGTCATGGCGGAATTGGTAGACGCGCAACGTTGAGGTCGTTGTGGCCGAAAGGCCGTGGAAGTTCGAGTCTTCTTGACCGCACCACGCAGTTTCGCAGGTGACCGTTGATCGGCACCCGGACTGCGCTCTCTCCAGGATCATCCCGGCTGCAGTCGGCACGCCGAGCAGGTGGACAGCGCACGCGCGGCCCGGCAAGGCTGCGGCAGGGAGGGATCTCATGCAAAGACGAAGGCTGAAGGGCTGGCTGGCAGTTGCTGCGGGCGCGGCTGCCCTCGCGTTCGCGGCCCTGCCCTTCGGCTTTTCCGAGCTGCTCATGGCCAGCGCGGTTGCCGGCGTCGACATCATGCCCGCTGCGGCCAACCCGGCGCAGTTCCTGCCGCGCCCCGGCAAGGCGGCGGGCGTCGTTGTCGATGGCCACTGGCGGGTCGAGCAGATTGCGCCGGGCACCTGGGCGATCGGCGAGCCGGCCAATGATCCCGACAATTACGAATATCTGCTGGTCGGCACGCGCCGCGCGCTGCTGATCGACAGCGGCGCGACGCGCGAGCACGATCTTGCCCGCGTCGTCGCCGGCCTCACGCCGCTGCCGGTCACCGTCATCCCCAGCCACCTCCATTATGACCACACCAATGGCCTTGGTCATTTCCGCAACATCGCCCTTGTCGACTTGCCGGAAACCCGGGCGCGCGCCGATAGCAACCAGGTGCAGCTCGGTCGCTATCAATATCAGCGCTGGTCACCGGTGGCGTTCACGGTGAGCGAATGGATCAGGCCCGGCGCCAGAATCGACCTGGGCGGCCGCTCGGTCATGGTCCTGTCGACGCCCGGCCACACCACCAGCTCCGTCTCGATCTGGGAGCCGGCCGGCAAGCGCCTCTACACCGGCGATTTCCTCTATCCGACAACGCTCTATGCCTTCGTGCCGGATGCCAGCCTGTCGACCTATGTCGAGACCATCAACCGGCTGCTGGCGATGCTGCCCCCCGATGCCCGGCTCTATGGCGCGCACTGCTGCCGCAACGATGCCCCGCCGCAGGCCCCCTGGCTGTCGGCCAGCGACCTTGCGGACACGCGGACAGCCATACAGCGGATCGAAGCCGGCGAACTGGAGAGCCGCGGCGTCATCATCCGGCGCTTCCCGGTCAATCAGCGGATGACCATGCTGACGCTCTATCCGCTCGCCAATCGGTGAGGCTGGCAAGCAGGGCTCGGGGTGGCGGTGTCGGAAGAACAAGAGCCTCCAGAACGGGCATTCCGGGTTTCCCATGTCAACTCCAGCCGCGCCGAGCAGTGTTCCGCTCGCTCTGACGGTGGATATTCCGTACAGTGTCCCTAGAATACGAGCGCCGCAAATTCACGTCATTCGAAGCGATGGACTTCAGCAGCCTCATAGGCAGCAGCCACACGACGATGTAGCAATGGAAGACGGTCATGGTCGGTACTTACGCCCGGCCCACCAACAGAATATGAATGGCGGAAGCCGCCTTTGACAAAATCTGCTTGCAACCAATAGACACCCTCGTCACGCCGATCCTCTAAGAGCCGATAGCGGTTCTCTCGTGTGGACAATATTTCTTCGATTGAAACCCCCTCATTCCATTTTTCGAGCGTCAGAATATTTGGCGCGCCCGCATTGGGCGCACCCATTGCCAACCATACCCGTTGATGCGGCTGATCCGCAGCAAGCCGCCGCGCTTTGCCGGCTTCCTCGGTCACAACCGCATCGTTTCCCGGCTTCACTTCAAACCAAGCTTTAAAGTCGTGCAGTCAAAAATCTGGAAGGTATGTTTGACCTGTGGATAGATTAATTGAAGTTCTCTCGTAATCGAACGAAACACCCAATGCACTAAAAAATACCGCCCAACGCGCTTCTGTCCTCGAACGATAGAGCGTCTCTCCGTAAATTGTCTTGATCGCATCAACTTCGCGCATTTATACCTCCGTCGATGAGAATTAAGTAAAAAATCTATAGCACAATCTATTTTCCTCCTAATTTGAGAATCCAATACATAAAGTTAATTTCTTTGCGACTGGATCGCCAGACACAATGTGCACAATTCACACTCCCGGCCGGCCCGGCACTGCCACCCGCCCGGCATCCTGCACCTTGGCCCAGACGCGCCGGCCCACCTTGTCGGCTTCGGCCACCAACGCGGCTTCGTCCAGCGTCAGCACCTTGCCGTCCTTCATCACCCAGCGGCCATCGACCATCAGCGATTCGACGTCCGACGGCTGGCCGTTGTGGACGAGGGCCGACAGGAACCGCCCGGCCGGCACCAGGTGGGCCTTGAGCGCGTTGACAACGATCAGGTCCGCCTTCTTGCCCACCGCCAGCGTGCCGATCTCGCGCTCCAGCCCCAGCGCCTTCGCGCCGCCCAGCGTGCCATCCTCCCACACATCCTCGGGCTGCGGGCGCACGCCGGGGAAATCATCGTTGCGGGCGATGCGTTCCGTCAGCAGCGCGGTTCTGAGCACGGTGAAGGCATCGGTGGTGTTGTTGTCGGTGCCGTGGGCGATGTTGCAGCCGGCGGCCCGCAAGGCGGGGATCGGCGGGATGACGCCGCGGTTGGCGGCCATGCCGGCCTGGTGGGAGACGGTGATGCGCGCCGCGCCCAGCGCCGCGATGTCGGCCGCATCGACATAGCGGCAGTGGGCGGCAAACAGGCGCGGCCCCAGGAAGCCGTGGCGTTCGAGGAACCTGACCGGGCTGACGCCGTGCCAGCGCTTCATGAACTCCACCTCCGCGACGCTCTGCGAGAGGTGGATGGTGTAGGACAGCCCGCGCACATCGGCGAAATCGCGCACCGCGCGCAGCAGCTCGGGCGAGGCGGTTTCGGCCAGCGCCGCGGCCGGCAGCACCATCACGCGGCCATTGTCATGCCCGTGCCAGCGGCTGAACAAATCGGCGATGCGCTGCATCCCCTCCTCCCGCCGCGCCGCGGAAAACACCGGCTGCACGCTGTTCCTGAACCCCTCGGGCGCCATCGGGCCAGGCACATTCTCGCTGTCGCGCACGCTTTCGGCCAGCACCATCCTGAGGCCACTGCCGGCCAGCGCGGACGCCGTGGGCGCGATGCCGGCGACATTTTCAACGAGCGTGGTGGTGCCGGTGCGAATGGCTTCGAGCGCGCCGATCACGGTCATCAGCACATGCTCTTCGGGGCCCAGCAGGCTGGCCGGGCGCACGCTGAGCCGGGCCGAGTTGGGAAAGCCGAAATCCTCGTTGAAGCCGCGCTCCAGCGTGGCGGCGAGGTGGGAATGGCAGTTGACGAGGCCGGGCATCACCACCTTGCCGCGCGTGTCCACCACCTCGGCGGTGGGGAATTGCGGCATGATCTCGGCCTGGGCGCCGACGGCGGCGATGCGCCCGCCCACGATGGCCAGCGCCGCGCCTTCCTGCACCCGGTCTCCCACCAGCACGCCGCCGCCGGCCAGCAGCAACGGACGATCAGCATTGAGCGCCAGCGCCGGGGCGGCCGCGCCCGCCAGCAGCCCGCCCAGCACCGCCCGCCGATTGGGTTCCAGCCCGCTCACCATCTGCCCGCCTCCCCTTGCCTGGAGCGGCGAGCTTAAGCGAAGGCTTGTCCTAGAGCCAGAAGCGCACGCCGGTGCGGATCGACCAGCCGCCAGGATTTTCGCCAGCGGCGCGGGCCAGCCGCGAGGATTCGCCCAGCCGCCGTTCGAACATCACCGCCACATAGGGCGCGACACGGCGGGTGACCTCGTAACGGGTGAGGATCCCGGCCTCGATGATGGCCGGGCCGGGGGCAATCAGCCGTTCGGGCTCGCGGGTGAGGTAGATGTCGGTCTCGAACAACGGCTGCACCACCAGCCGGTTGGTCATCCTGAGATCGAACGACTGGCGCAGCCGCAGCAGCACGTCGCCCTTGAAGCCGAAGAAGGCATGGGCCTCGGTTTCGAAGAACAGCGGCGCCAGGCCCTGCACCCCCACCACGGCGTAGGTGCGCGCATCCGGGCGGATATCGTGGCGCAGGCCGGCCTGCAGATCGAAGAACATTGCGACATTGCGGCTGTAGAGCGCCTGGAATTCGGACTGTTCCAGCCGCGGGCCCTTGGTTTCGCCTTCGGTGCGCCACCAGAACTTGTCCATGTCGCTGCCGATCCAGCCCTGGGCTTCCCAGTTGGCCACCCATTTGCCATCGAAACGGGTGATGTCGGCCTCCTCCACCAGCGTGAAGTTGTTGATGCCGCCATCATGACCATGGGCGTTCTGGGCCACAGCGGGCGCGGCGAGCAGCGCCGCGGCAAGGGCAAGTGCGCGCATCAGTGGTGATGCGCCATGGCGGGGGCACCATCGGGCGACGCCACGTTGGCGACCACCAGCTTCTGCATCATGCCGGAATTCATGTGATAGAGAAGGTGGCAGTGCAGCGGCCATTCGCCGGCTTCGTTGGCGGTCAGGATAATGGACTGGGTGCGGCCCGGCGCCACCACGATCACGTTCTTTTCCGGCATCAGGCCCGGTGGCTGTCCATTCTCCACCTCGAAGAACATGCCGTGCAGGTGCATCGGGTGGGCCATCATCGTCTCGTTGATGAAGGTGACCCGCACCCGCTCCCCGAACTTGACGTCGATGGGCGGGCCCTCGCCGAACTTCTTGCCGTTCAGCGTCCAGATATAGCGCTCCATGTTGCCCTGCAGGCGGATGACGATCTCGCGCGTGGGCGGCGCGGCGGCCTTGGGTTCCAGCGCCACCAGGTCGCGCATGGAGAGCACGCGCGCGCCATAGGGTGCGCCGGTGGCCCAACCGAAGACGCGGCCCGACCCGTCGGTGTCACCTTCCTTGCCCAGCACCGGCATGGTCATGCCCGGCATGCTGCTATGGTCCATGCCGGCCATCGGGTCCTTGCCATAGCCGTAATCAACCACCGGATAGTGTGTGCCGCCGGCTGGTTTCTCTGCCAGCGCCACGGCAGTGCCAACACGCGGACCGGCATTGGGGCCGGCGGCGGGCACCTTCGGCGTGCAATGGCCCATCGCGGCGTGTTCCGGGGGACAGTCAGGATCGGTCACCGGCTTCGGGGCAGGCGTCTTCGGTGTGCAATGGCCCATCGCAGCGTGCTCGGGTGGGCAATCGGGATCTGCGACTGCGGGCGCTGCCCCGGCCGGAGTGCAGTGCCCCATCGCGGCGTGCTCGGCGCTGCACGCCTCGCCCGGCGCCGGCATGCTGTGGCCCATCTCGGCCAGCAGCAGCACCTGCTTGGGCCGCTGCGGCGGCGCAGCCACCGACAACGCCGGATCGCTGGTCAGGCTGGCAAGCAGCGTTGCCCGGCGGTCGAGCGTTTCCACCCACAGCGCATAGGCACCGGCGGTCGGCGCAACGATCACATCATAGGTTTCGGCCACGCCCATGCGCAGCTCATCCACCGTCACTGGCTGCACCGGGCGGCCATCGGCGGCCACCACCTGCATGGCCACACCAGGGATTCGCACATCGACAAAGCTCATCGCGCTGCCGTTGATCAGCCGCAGCCGCAGCCGCTGGCCCGGCGTGAAGGCGATCACCGGCTTCGCGGCCGTGGGCTGGCCGTTGGCGAGCAGGGCATAGCCCGAGACATCGGCAATGTCGGTGGCGTCCATGCGCATCTGGCCCCAGGCCGCCCGCTCGGCCATGGTGGCCTTCATCCCGAACTTCTTCGCGTCCTTCAGCAGTTCAGGCAGGGTGCGCTTGTTCCAGTTGTAATAGCCGCTGTCGCTCTTCAGGTTCCTGAGCACCCGGCCCGGGTCCTCGCGCGTGTGGTCCGAAAACAGCAGCACTTGCTCGGCATCGGCCTTGATCGGGTCTTCGCCCTTCGGGGCGATCAGCAGCGCGCCATATTGGCCGGCCTGTTCCTGGCCCTCGCTGTGCGCATGATACCAATAGGTGCCGCTCTGCCGGATGCGGATGCGATAGGTGTAGGTGGTGCCCGGCGCGATGCCGTTGAAGCCATTGAAGCCCGGTGCCCCATCATAGGCGCCATCCACCAGCAGGCCGTGCCAGTGGATGGAGGTGGTCGCGTCCAGCTTGTTGGTGACGCGCACCACCGCCTCCTCGCCTTCGCGGAAACGCAGGACGGGGCCAGGCACGGTGCCGTTGATGGCGATCACCCGGTCCGTTCGGCCGGGCACGATCTGCATGGCCTTGCGTTCGACCACGAGGTCATAGGTGGCGGCCTGCGCCAGTGCCGGCAGCAGCAGGGTGGCGAGGAGCAGGAACAGGCGCTTCATCACAGGCCTCCATGCCGTGCCAGCATCCAGAAGGCCATGGTGATCATCGTCACATTCTCCAGAAGCGAGACGAACCCCAGCGGCACGTTGCTGCCGCCGCCCACGCAGGCACAGGTGATGGAGCGCTTCTCGATATAGACCGCCTTGATCACCGACACGGCGCCGACACTGCCGATGAACAGCGCGACGGCCGACGAAAGCCATACCAGTTGGCCCGACAGCATCAGCACACCCGCCAGCCCTTCGGCCCAGGCATAAATATAGGCATAGGGCAGCCAGGCCCGCGCCAACAGGTCGTAACCCAGGAAGCCGGTGGCAAAGCCCTCGATATCCTTCAGCTTCAGGAAGGCGAGCAGACACATGGCCAGCCCAACGAACCATTCGGCGGCGTGCAGCGTGAACGGCGTGCCCATCGACGCCATGCTGAGGGCCAATGCGATGGCGCCGGCCATGCCGAACAGCGCGATCACCGGGCGATAGGTCAGGGCCTTGGGATCATTGAGCTTCAGCCCCAGCCACTGGCGCAGGTCATCATGGCCGCCGATGCGCTGGCCGGCGATCCAAACCTGCGGCGTGGTCTTTACGCCGTGCGCGGCCTTGAACGCCTCGACCTCCTCGCGGCTGGTGAGCAGACGCTCCTCGAAGGCATATCCGTGGGACTTCAGCAGGTGGCGGGCCCTGAGGCCCCATGGGCAGACATGATCGGGCAGGGCCATGCGCACCAGAAGCGCCGTGCGGGGCAGTTGGGCATCCATCGAAACGATCCTTTGCGAATCACTGATGGAAGCGTCATAGCCTCCGTACCACGATACGGAGTCAAGCCATGACCAAGCTGACCATCGCGCGACTGGCGGCCGCCGGCGGTGTGGGCGTCGAAACCGTGCGGTTCTATCAACGCAAGGGGCTGATGCCGGTTCCCGTCGGCAACGGCGCGGTGCGTTACTATGAAGATGCCGACATCCAGCGGCTGCGCTTCATTCGCGCCGCCCAGCGCGCTGGTTTCAGCCTGAAGGAAATTGCCGAGCTGCTGGCGCTGGATGCCAGCGACGATCGTGCCCGCGTACAGACCCTCACACGCACGCGGCTAGCGGCGCTTGATGCCGAAATGGCCGAACTCGCCGCCGCCCGTGCCATGCTGGCAGGCCTGTTGGAGGAATGCACCAGCGGCAAGGGCGGCCCCTGCCCGATCATCGCCACCTTCACCGGCCAGCACTGCCATTGAGCCAGTACTGCCACTGGGCTGGGGTATCCGGCCTGTCGACACCGGCGCTGCAGAACGCCATGCTGTGTCACCAGCGAAAGGGTCAGACATGCGCCGGCCAGCACTCATCCTCGCCATCATGCTGGCGTTCGCCGCCCCGGCTGACGCTGCCGGCCCGCGCTTCCTGCCGTGGAACAATGGCACGACGGCCAGCGAGCCGGAAACCCAGGTGCAGCGCATCGATGCCGACACCTTCGTCATCCGCCAGTCGATCCGCACCAATTTCGAGGCGCCCTTCCTCTACCTGCTGTTCGGCAGCGACCGCGCGCTTCTGATCGACAGCGGCGCCGGTGGCCTTCGCATCCGCCCGACAGTGGAGGCGCTGATCGCCGGCTGGCTGGCCAGCCACAAGCGGACCAGTATCCCGCTGACCGTCGCCCACTCGCATGGCCATGGCGACCACCATGAGGGCGACAGTGAATTTGCCAACCGTCCGGATACCACGGTCGTGGGCCTGACGCCGCAGGAGGTCGCCCAGGCCTTCGGCATCCGCAACTGGCCCGAGGACATCGCCATATTCGATCTTGGCGGCCGGCCGGTGTCCATCATCCCGACGCCCGGCCACGAGCCGGCCCACATCATGGTGCACGATCCGCAGACCCGGCTGATCCTGTCGGGCGACATGCTCTACCCCGGCCGCATCTATGTGCCGACCGATCAGTATGCGACCTTCATTGCCAGCGCTGACCGGCTGGCCGGCTTCGCCCGCCGCCACAGGATCGATGCGCTGCTGGGCGCCCACATCGAAATGACCACGACGCCCGGCAAGGACTATGGGTATCGCGACACCAGCCACCCGAACGAACATCCGCTGGCCCTGCCGCCTGACGCCATCGCCCGCATCGCCGCCGCCGCCCGCCAGACGGCCAGCAACCCGGTGAACAGCAACCAGGGCGACTTCATCCTGTTTCCGCGGCCGCCTGCTCCCTGATCGGCACAACGCCGACCGCTCTCGACAGGTCCCGGCGGTTCGCCCAATCTGCCGCACATGCCCGTCACCACCTCTGCCACCACCTCTGCCGCCCGGCCGCCGTTCCGTCCCGTCATGCCCGGCTTCCTGGCCATGCTGCTGGCCGCGCTGGCCGTTCCACTGGCCATGCTGCTGCTGAAGGATGCGCCGGCCCCGGCCCCGCTGGCCCTGATCGGCGGACCGCTGCTGGCGGTTGGCCTGATGGCGGTCGGCATGATCGGCGCTGCATCGGCCGGGCGGCTGTGGATCGGCCTGGCCCTCGCCCTTGCCGCCGGGGTGGGCCTGATCCAGCTGGCTCGCGCGCTCGGCATGCCAGCGCTGCCGCACCCGGTCTCGACCGGCCTGGCGGTGATTGTCGCCAGCCTCAGCTTCACGGCGCGCGGGGTGCTGTTCGCCCGGTCGCTGGCCGCCAGGGGCTGGCTGATGGCGCTGTTCGTTGTCGCTGGCGAAGCAGCAATCCTGGGGACGGCGATCACCATGCCCGGCACGCTGCCGGACTGGCTGCTGGCCCTGTTGCCGGCACAATGGGCGACGACGGCGATCCAGACGGCGCTCACCGGCACCGGCACGCGGGCGGCAAGCTCGGCGCTGCTGGCCCTGACCGGGACGGCGGTGACGACACTGATCGTGGCGCGCCTGCTGCCGCGGCGCTGGCCGTATCTCCTGATGTTCGGCGCCTGGCTCGGCCTGTCGGCGCTGGTCTGGGTTCGGCCGGGGCCACCGGCACCGCGCGCCGATCTGGCCATTGCGGCCGCGCCCGGCGGCGCCATTGCCCCCATGGCGAGCACGCCGCCCGATGCCGCCACCGTCAGCGCGCTGGACCGGGTGAAGCGCCAGATCGAAAAATGGCCGCCCGCCGCCGAACCCGACATGGCCCAGCGCGCCCGCAACCTGCTGCTGATCGCCGCCGTGCCTGATCTGTATGATACCGAACCGCTGCAATCGCACCTGCCACTGCTGGTCGCGGCCGAGCTGAAGGCGCGGGTGCCGGTCGATCGCCTGCCGGCCATCCTTGCCGCCATCGCCGCCCATCCCGAACAGGGCGATATCACAGCTCGCGCCAGCCTGCCGGCGCTCGGGCTGCCGGCCAGCACCGGCAGCGATGCGCCCGTGCGAAACCGCATGGCACTCTATGCCGCGCAGCTGACCGCCCAGCCATGATGCAGATGCCCGCCCCCGATGCCGCCGTGATCGCCCGCCGCGCCGAGATTGCCGCCGCGCTGGCCGGGATCGTGTCTGATGGCGTGATCGCTGATGCCGAGGGTGTGTCGCCCTATGGCAGCGACGGGCTGACCATGTACCGCCAGAGCCCGCTTGCCGTGGTGCTGCCGCGCACCACGGATCAGGTGTCTGCTGTGCTGGCCTGGTGCCATGCCAACCGCGTCAAGGTGGTGGCGCGCGGCTCCGGCACATCGCTGTCGGGCGGGGCGCTGCCGCTGGCCGATGGCATCGTGCTGGCGATGAGCCGCTTCAACAGGATCCTCAGCGTCGATTACGACAACCGGGTGGCGGTGGTGCAGCCGGGTGTCACCAACCTCGCGGTGTCCGAAGCGGTGGCGGCGCGCGGATTTTACTATGCGCCTGACCCATCCAGCCAGATCGCCTGCTCGATCGGCGGCAATGTCGCGGAGAATGCCGGCGGCGTGCACTGCCTCAAATATGGCACCACCAGCCCCAACCTGCTGGGCGTCGAGCTGGTGCTGATCGACGGCACGGTGCTGCGGCTGGGCGGGCCCGGCATGGAACAGCCGGGGCTTGATCTCTTGGGCCTTGTCTGCGGATCGGAAGGGCTGCTCGGTGTCGTTACCGAAGCGACGGTACGCATCCTGCCGCGGCCCACCACCGCCCGCGCCCTGCTGCTGGGCTTTCCCACGGTTGCCGATGCCAGCCAATGCGTGGCGGCGATCATCGCCGCCGGCATCATCCCGGCCGGCCTTGAGATGATGGACGCGCCGGCGATCCGCGCGGCCGAGGATTTCGTGAACGCCGGCTATCCCGTGCACGCCCAGGCGCTGATGATCGCCGAGGCCGACGGGCACCCCGCGCAGGTGGACGAACAGATCGCCCGCATTGCCGCCATCGCCCGCGACCATCACTGCAACCATCTCGCCGAAAGCCGGGACGAGGCGCAGCGGCTGCTGTTCTGGGCCGGGCGCAAGGCGGCCTTCCCGGCGGTGGGGCGCATCGCATCGGATTATTATTGCGTCGATGGCACGATCCCACGCCGGCAACTGGCGGCGGTGCTGGCCGAAATCAGCGCCATCGTCGCCCGCCATGGGCTGGGCGTCGCCAATGTCTTCCATGCCGGCGACGGCAATCTGCACCCACTGGTGATGTATGATGCCAGCGTGCCCGGCCAGACCGCGGCGGCGGAAGCGGCCGGCGCCGAGATATTGAAGGCCTGTGTCGATGCCGGCGGCGTGCTCACCGGCGAGCACGGCGTGGGCGTCGAGAAGCGCGATCTGATGCCCCACCAGTTCGGGCCGGTCGACCTGGAGGTCCAGTCCCGCTTGAAAGTTGCCTTCGATGCCGCCGGCCTGCTCAACCACGGCAAATTGTTCCCCAGCCTCGCCCGCTGCGCCGAGATGAACGCCGTGCATGTCCACGCCGGCCGCCTGCCCTTCCCGGACCTGCCGCGCTTCTGATGCTGCTGGCGCCCACCACACCGGACGAACTGGCGGCATTGGTGCGCGAGGCGGCCGCGCGTGGGCAGACGCTGGCGGTGACGGGCAGCGGCAGCAAGCCCGGGATCGGGCCGGGAGCAGCCGACGCCGTGCTGGACATGACCGGCATCGGCGGCGCCATCCAGCACGATCCGGCCGAACTGCTGCTCACCGCGCCGGCCTCGACGCCGCTGGCCGACATCGCGGCGCAGCTGGCCGCCGCCGGGCAATGCCTCGCCTTCGAGCCGCCAGCGTCCCTTTGGGGTGCTGGTGGCGGCACC
>NZ_WMHO01000269.1 GCF_010994245.1 Sandarakinorhabdus rubra | reverse complement strand
CCAGCGCCACGTCCAGCCCGCGGCCGGTGCTGACCGTGCGGCCGGCGGCGCGCGGGGTGGACAGGCTGGGCGCGCCGGCCTGGGCGCGGGCGTTGTGGGCGCCGCCGGCGCTCTGGCGGGCAGCGAGATAACGGCCTTCCTGCACCACCAGCTCGCGCCGGAAGCCGGGAACGCCGGCATTGGCGAGGTTGTTGGCCGTGACCTGCTGCTCGCGGCTGCGCGCCGTCAGGCTGGTGAGGGTGGTGTAGATCAGGCGGTCCATGTCGGCTCAGCCGTCAGTTGCGCAGGTTGATGATGGTCTGCATCAGCTGGTTGTCGGTCTCGATCGCCTTGGCGCTGGCCTGGAAGTTGCGCTGCGCCGCGATGAGGTTGACCAGTTCGGTGGTGAGATCGACGTTCGAGCGCTCGAGATTGCCCGACAGGATCGTGCCGATGCCGCCGCGGCCGCCTTCGCCCATCATCGGCTCGCCGCTCTGGGGCGTCACCACCCAGCTGGCATCGCCGGTCTGTTTCAGCCCCTGCGGGTTGGAGAAGGTGGCGAGTGCCACCTTGCCCAGGATCTGCACCTCGCCGTTGGAGAAGCTGGCGCGCAGAAGCCCGTCGGGGTCCACCGACACGCTTTCCAGCTGGCCGGAGGCAAGCCCGTCCTGCTCCATCAGTCCGACATTGAAGGGGCCGGCCTGCTGCACCGTGGCACTGCCATGATCGATGGCGATGGCCATGGCGGCACCGCCGCTCGACGGCGTGAAGGCATCGAAGGCAAAGGGCGTCGTCGGGTTGGTCAGCACGCCGCCAAGATCGAACTCCAGCGGAATGCCGGGGGTGCCGCCCACATTCAGCTCGGTGTTGCCGACGAAGGCCCGCGCCGTCCAGCGGTGGAACGGGTCGGCGGCGGACGCCGCACTGTCCTTCACGTAATAGATGGTGGCAGCGAGCGGGTTGCCCAGGCTGTCATAGGCGGTCACCGCCGCGCTGTGGTTGAAGGTGGCCGGATCGTTGCGATCGAACACGTAGGGGTTGGTGGGCGTGTAGATCGGCCGGTTGGCGATGATTGGCGCGTCGGACGGCAGGTTGACCGTGACGTTGATGGCGCTGGTCGCCTGCGGCGCGCCGGAGGTGAGCGGCAGCCGCGCCGGCACGGTGGAGGCGAGGCTGGTCGACTGCACGACGCCGTCGATGCTGGTCGGGAAGACCTGCAGGTTGCGGCCCTGCGTGTCGACGATCATCCGGTCGGCGGTCACGGCAAAACTGCCGGCGCGGGTGAAATTGGTCTGCACGCCGCCAGGGCCAGACTTGACCACGAAGAAGCCCGGGCCCGCCAGCGCGAGGTCCAGCGCCGAGGTGCTGGTTTCGGTTGGCCCCTGCTGGAACTGCTGGGTGATGGAGCGGACGGTGGTGCCCGAACCGACGATGCGGTTGGGGTTCTGCAGCGGCGAGGTGGAGATGATGTCGCCGAACGAGACGCGGCTGCGCTTGAAGCCGGTGGTCGAGACGTTGGCGATGTTGTTGGCGATGGTCGCCATCTCGGTCTGGGCGCCGGCAAGGCCGGAAAAGGCGGTGTAGAAGGCCATGGCTCAGGTTCCTTCGGTCGCTTGTGGGGTGGGGGATTGCGCGGAAGATTGCGGCGGCGGGATCTGGAACAGCGCGATGAGCTGATCCAGCCGGTCGGCGATGACATCGAGCTTCTGATTGCCCTCGGTGGTGCCGGCGATCTGCGAGAACATCGCCATCTGTTGCACATATTGCAGGTTGTCGACGGGCTTGGTCGGGTCCTGGTTCTGCAGCTGCGTGGTCAGGAGGCGCAGGAACTCGGCCTGGCCCAGCGTCGATTTCGGCGCTGGCGGCGTGGGCGGCCGCGCGGCTGGGATGCCGGCGGGCAGGCCGGTGAGGGCTTCGGTGCCGCTCATTTGCCGAGCCTCAGCGTGTCGGCAGCAAGGCTGCGGGCGGTGGCCAGCACCTCGACATTGTTGGCATAGTGGCGGGCGGTCTCGACCATTTCGACCATCTCCTGGTTGGGATCGACGGCGGCGACCCACACATGCCCGCTGGCATCGGCCAGCGGGTGATCGGGCTCGAGCCGCTTTTCAGGCGTGCCGGTGCGGGCCAGGCGCGCCACGTCCACCGTGGCGGCAGCGCCGTCGAAGCGGCTGGCAAACACCGGCTTGAGGGCGCGATAGGCCCCGTCCTCGCTGCCCGCCACGCTGCCGGCGTTGGCGAGGTTGGAGGCGATGGCGTTCATCCGCACCAGCTGGGCGGCCATGGCCCTGCCGGCGATGTCGAAGGTGGAGAGCGGGGTCTTCATCATTCACCGCCCTTCAGCGCGCTCATCAGCGTCTGGATGCGGCCCGTCAGGAAGCCGAGGCTGGCCTGATACTTCAGCGCGTTCTCGGCAAAGGCCGCCTGTTCGGTGGCCAGCTCGACGGTGTTGCCATCGAGGCTGGGCTGCAGGGCGGCGCGGAACTTCAGAGAGGCGCCGGCCAGCTCGCCGGCAAAGCCGGCTTCGGCAGCGCGGGCCAGCACGGCATCCGCATCAAGATCGCGGGCCTTGAAGCCGGGCGTGGCGGCATTGGCGATGTTGCCGGCAATCACGTCCAGCCGCCGCGCGCGCAGCTGCAGCGCGGTGGCGGACAGGCCGATCGCCTGGTTGAACATGGTGTCGAGCGGGTTCGTCATGCCGCCAACTCAGCAACAAGCGTGCCAAGCCCGGCGACAACGGGGGGCGATGCAGGTTTGGCCCGGAACGCGGCAAGGTCTTGCCGGGGGGAGCGGCAGGCCCTTGCCGCGCTCCGGGCCGGTGCGAAGCCGGCAGCCGTGGCCTGAGGGGGAGGGCAGACAGCTGGCGCGCTTCTTGCTGGTCACCGGGGAGAGCGACCACGCCAGAGATAACGACAGGAGCGCACCATGCTTGAATCGCCCCGACACGGCATCAGCGGCCGCAGCATCGGCCTGGCCATCGCCGGCCTTGCCGTGCTGCTGCTGGCGGCGCCTGTGGTGCGCGCCCAAGACGCGGCCGGTCTCGAAGACATCGCCGCGCTCACCCGGCGGGTCAGCAACTTTGCCGGCGCGCCGGCCCGGCTCGATCCGCGCGCGCTGG
>NZ_WMHO01000268.1 GCF_010994245.1 Sandarakinorhabdus rubra | reverse complement strand
GGCGGCCGGCCATGGCGCGCTGCCCGTGGTGCGCCGGCCGCGGGTGACGCTGATCGCCACCGGGGATGAGCTGGTGCCGCCGGGCGAGACGCCGGGGCCGGGGCAAATCGTCTCCTCCAACCCCGCCATGCTCGCACCCCTGCTGCGCTGGGCCGGCGCCGAGGTGAGCGATCCCGGCCTGATCCCCGACCGTGCCGACGCGCTGGCCGCGGCGCTGATGGCCAGCGACGCTGATCTCATCCTCACCATCGGCGGTGCCTCTGTGGGGGACCATGACCTTGTGGTGCCGGTGCTGCGCCAGCTGGGAGCCGACATCGATTTCTGGAAGATCGCGCTCAGGCCCGGCAAGCCGTTGCTCGCGGGCAGCTTGCACGGGCGCCGCGTGATTGGCCTGCCCGGCAATCCCGTCTCGGCCTTCGTCACCGCGCTGCTCTTCGCGGTGCCGCTGGTGGCGCGGCTGGCCGGGCGGCACCACGAACTGCCGACCGAGCGCCTGCCGCTGGCCAGCCCCCTGCCCGCCAACGGCCCGCGCCGCGATCATCTGCGGGGCCGTCGCATCGAAGGTCGGGCCGAGGCGTTTGCGCGACAGGATTCGGCGCTGCTCTCATTGCTGGCCAGCGCCGAGTTGCTGATCATCCGCGAGGCCGGGGCGCCGGCGGCGGCAGCAGGTGATCTCGTGGACTGCATCGCGCTTGACATGTTCCATTCTGTTTTCTAGATGTTCCTTCCATGTTCCGTTTCAATGGCGCGGGAGATGCTTCGGATGCTGACCAGGAAACAGCAGGAACTGCTCATCTTCATCGATGAGCGCCTGAAGGCCGACGGCGTCTCGCCCTCCTTCGAGGAGATGAAGGCGGCGCTCAGCCTCAAGTCCAAATCGGGTGTGCACCGCCTGATCAACGCCCTGGAAGAACGCCAGTTCATCCGCCGCCTGCCCAACCGCGCCCGCGCATTGGAAGTGCTGCGCCTGCCCGAGGCCCTGAAGGTGGAGCGGCCGGCACTGACCCTGGTGTCGAGTCGGCCCGAACCGCGCCCGGTACCGCAGGCGATGCTGGCCGCCAACGACACGGTGGTGGTGCCGCTGCATGGCCGCATCGCCGCCGGCCTGCCGGTGGAGGCGCTGGAAAGCGACCGTTCACTGTCGGTGCCAGCCGCGCTGCTCGGCCCCGGCGATCATTATGCGCTGGAAGTGTCAGGCGACTCCATGATCGATGCCGGCATTTTCGACGGCGATTATGCCCTCATCCGCCGCTGCGACACGGCGCGCGACGGCGACATCGTGGTGGCGCTGATCAACAATGAGGAAGCGACGCTGAAGTATCTGCACCACGAAAAGGGCATGGTGCGCCTGGATCCGGCCAACAGCGCCCACCAACCGCAACGCTATCGCCCGGAACAGGTGCGCATCCAGGGCCGGCTGGCCGGCCTCTTGCGCCGCTATCACTGAGCGGGCAGCGCAATCCGGTAGACACGGGCGGCGGTGCCGCTGAACAGCGCCGTCTTCTCGTCCTCGCTGGCGCTGGCGGCGATCAGCTTGAAGGCGTTCCACAGCGTGACATAGTCACAGGTGCCGCGGTCGACCGGAAAGTTGCTTTCGAACATGCAGCGATCGGCGCCGAAGGCAGCCACCGCGGTCTCGATCCACGGCCGCCAGTCCGCTGCCAGCGCCTCTGCCGTCGCCATCGGCTCGGCCATGAAGCTGGCAAAGCCACCGAACGGCATGGCGAGCCCGCCGACCTTCATCACCACGTTCGGGCAGGCCGCCAGTGCGCGGATATTGGCCTCCCAGCCCTTGAAGTCGGCATCGCGGCGGCCGGCGTACGCGCCGATCCCCAATGGCGTACCGAGATGATCGGCAATGATCGTCAGCTGCGGCAGCGCCCGGGCCGTGGCCACCAGTTCGGGCAGCTGCGGGCTGAGCAGCCAGACATCATAGCTCAAACCCATACTGGCCAGCGTGGCGAGACCGGCGCGAAATGCCGGTTCGGCAAGCAGGCCCGGCAGATGGCGCTGCAGCGGGCCCAGCACAGCCGGATCGGGATCATGGGCGACGCTGTGGCGGATGCCGCGGAACCGCGCCGGCGCCGCGGCCAGATGCGCCTCCAGCACCGGTCGCACCGCCTCGCCCAGCATCATGTTGGCGTGGGACACGATGCCGGCGCAGGCGCGGGTAGGGCCATAGAGGCCAGAGGCTGACATCGCCGCCACCCCGTTGACGAACTCGGTCTCCCCCACCGGGCGCAGTTCGGGCGGGCCATCGGCCCGGTAGAAGGCGCTGCAGTCCACGAACACGGTGGCCACCACATTGTGGCCGGCACCGATGTCGGCCATCAGCTCGTCCAGCATGTAATGGGGCGACAGGTCGATCACGCGGGTGAAGGGATGCGCATCCGCGCCGCCGCGCGGCAGCCGCCGCCGGTCCCACAGATGGTGGTGGGGATCGATGATCGGGCGTTCGGGATCAATGATGTGGGGCATGCACGGCCTCCCCTGTTCGGCACTGGCATCATGGCGGTTTCAGGTGCGCCTGCCACCCCCTCGCTTTGACGGGCGCATCTGCCAGGGCCGGTCACCACTGTCGCTGGCGGCGGTCCGCACGCGCCGGCTGCCCAGCCAGATCGCCACCGATCCGCTGTGTGCCAGGGAGGCCGCATCCAGTTTCAGCCAGCGCGGCCGGCACCAGGCCGGCAGCCGGCGGTCCGAAACGAGGATATCGGCAGCAGCGCAGGCCGGTTCGAACGCGGCACGCGGCACCAGCGCCCGGCTGGTGGTGGCCAGCACCCGCCAGCGCTGGCCGCCGCGCCGCACCTCGGCGAGGCAGGCATCGGGCGAACAGCGGGCGCCCGGCAATTGGCCAATCCACAGGCTGGCCATCGGCTCGGCACCCACCGCCTCGGCCCAGTTGCCCGCCAGATAATCGCCGACACGGGCACGGCTGAAGGCCAGCCGGCCATCGGGCAGCCGCAGGGCCATGTGACGGCCATCGCCGCTGATCAACAAATCAGGCAAAGGCGTTGCCCAGGCGATCAGCGCGGCGGCGGCGATCGGCACTGCCCCCAGCCAGCGCACCCGCGTGCGCCACAGCGCCAGCCACAGGCCGCCGGCCGC
>NZ_WMHO01000267.1 GCF_010994245.1 Sandarakinorhabdus rubra | reverse complement strand
CGCGCGATGATGTCCTTGCCCGAGGCCGGCAGCTTCGGGCGTTGCCAGCCGATCAGCGGCCGCGCTGCTGCCGCCTCGCCGGCGATCAGCAGCCGGTCGATCACCGCCTGCGCGCCGTCCCGGTAGGCGGCGTCCCAGGGCGGCCCCGAATGAGAATTGGCGCCGGCCGGCTGCACCGCCGCCACCAGCCGATTGCGCTGCGGGTTGGAAAGTTTCAGCCGCGCGCCGATATCGGCGGCCACGCGGATATTGGCCGGCAGCAGGCTGGCCAGCCGGCGTTCCCAGGCCGGGGCCAGGCCGGCCTCGGCTTCGGCCGCGATGGTGCGGGCCAGCACCGGCAGGCGCACAGCCGCCAGTTCGGGGAGCACCGGGCGAAAGATGCCGCGCTCCAGCATCAGGGCCACGATGGCGGCCGGATCGGGCAGGCCCAGCAGCAGCCGCAGTTCCAGCGCGATGCGTTCCCGGCTCAAGGCCATCAGATCATTGGCACGCGCCGTGCAGGCAGCCAGGCCATCGCCGTCCACCTGCGCCGCAAAACGCGCCGAGAAGCGGAAGAACCGGAGGATCCGCAGATGATCTTCGGCAATGCGCTGCAGCGGATCGCCGATGAAGCGCACGCGCCGTGCCGCCAGATCATCGAGCCCGCCCCAGAAATCATGCACCTGCCCGCCGGGCAGTTCGGCATAGAGCGCGTTGATGGTGAAATCCCGCCGCGCCGCATCCTCCTGCCAGTCATCGGTGAAGGCCACTTGTGCATGGCGGCCAAAGCTCTGCACGTCGCGGCGCAGGGTCGTCACCTCGGCCACGATCCCCTCCCCCACCGCCGTCACCGTGCCGTGGGCAAGGCCGGTCGGCACCGCCTTCAGCCCGGCCTCGGCCAGCCGCCGCATCACTTCGGGCGGGGCCAGGCGGGTTGCGAGATCGATGTCGGCGCCGGCCAGGCCCAGCAGGCCGTCCCGCACGGCGCCGCCCACCAGCCGCGTGGCGCCAGCTGCAGCGTCCAGCGCCGCCAGCAGCGCCTGGCCGGCGGGCAGCGTGATCCAATCAGGGGTGGGCAGCTTCACGGCAGGCGCTCCAGCCGCCGCGACAGTGCCACAATCATGCCGGCGGTGGCGCCCCAGATCAGATGCGGTTCATGGCGGATCGCCCAGTAATGGCGCGTCTGCCCCTGCCACTGGCCGGATTGCCTGAGGTGATTGGCCGGATCGAGCACATGGGCCAGCGGCACGTGGAACAGCTCGTCCACCTCGCCCGGATCAGGGCGCAGCACCAGGCCCGGAGGCACCACCCCCACCACCGGCGTCACCAGATATCCGGTGCCGGTGCGATAGGGATCGAGCGTGCCCAGCACCTCTACCACGCCGGGCGGCAGCGCCACCTCCTCGTGCGCCTCGCGCAGGGCGGTGGCAATCGGGCCTTCGTCGCCCTCATCCTGTCGGCCACCGGGAAAGGCGACCTGCCCGGCATGGCGCTTCAGATGTGCGGTGCGGCGTGTGAACAGCAGCTGCGGCTCCGGCTCGTCCGAAATGGCCATCAGCACGGCGGCCGGGGTGAGGCCGGTGGCCGGCGGCGGGGCCCCGTGCATCAGATCCCAATCACCGTGGGGATGCGGCGTGAAAGGCTGCGAAAGCAGGCTGCGGACGCGGTCGATCGGCATCAGCCGGCCATGAAGGCGAAGAAGGCGCCGCCGCTCCACAGGCCGGGCGGCTCGCCGCCTTCCGCCAGCGCCAGATCGGCCAGCCGATAGAAGGTGGCGCGGTTGACGAGCGCGACGAGGCCGCCGCGCACGTGGAGATAGGGGCGCGGCGTGCCGTCGGCATCGATGCGCACATCAAGCCCATGGTCCGGCCCGCAGGCCACCAGCTCGTCGGTGTTCAACCGGAAGACGATCTGGCGCTCCGGCCCGCTGCCCTGCCAGTCGGCATCCACCGCCACGAACGGCGCATCGGCGACATCGATGTCGAGCTTTTCCACCGGCGTCACCAGCACGTGGCGGCCATCCGGTTCGCGCCGCAGGATGCTGGAAAACAACTGCACCAGCTCCTTGCGGCCGATGGGCGTGCCGGCATGGAACCAGGTGCCATCGGCCATGATCGCCATGTCGCTATGCCCGCAGTGCGGCGGGTTCCAGCGCTCCACCGGCAGCCGCTTGCCGCCCCGCGACAGGGCCAGCAGCTCGGCAAAGCGGTCGGCCGGCGATTCGGCTGAAGAATTGGTGCTCACCCTGCCCTAGATAGGCAAAGCCGGCGTTCAGGCAACCTTCACGGCGCCGGCATCGGCTTCCACCCAGGCGATGCGCGGCAGGCCGGTCATCGGCCCGCGCAGCAGCAGCCGGTTGTGGTCCACCGGGCCGGGCAACTGCCACTGGCGCGTGGCGGCCGCCGAAAAGCCGAAGCGGCCATAAAAGGGCGCATCGCCGATCAGCAGCACTGGCGGGCTGTCGGCGGCATCGAGCGCGGCCAGACTGTCCCGCATGAGCCGCGTGGCGATGCCTTCGCCCTCACGGTCTGCCGCCACCGCCACCGGCCCCAGCAGGATGAGCGGCAGGCGGGCGCCGGCCACGCTCTTCAGGCGGATCGGCCAGCACTGCAGGCTGCCCACCAGCGTGGCGCCGTCCATGGCGACGCGGCTGAACGCCGGCAGCAGCGCCGCGCCATCGCGCAGGCGATAGGCGGTGCGGTTGTGGCGCGCCGGGCCGAACCGCTGGTCAAGCAGGGCATCGATGGCCGGGCCGTGGCCCGGCTGGAGCGGGATGATGTCGATCAAGGGAGGAAACTTCCGCTGCGGTGGATCAGGATACGCGAACCGGCACTGCGCGAGGTCACGCGCAGTGTCAGATTCGTCGGTCGAGGCGCAGCAGGAGCGTCATGAAGGGAGGAATAGCAGCCCGGTGATGAAGTTTCAATGAACCCGATCAGTGCAGGCGGCGATCGAGGCCGGCAACGGCTTCGTCAGTAAGCCGGTTGAGGAGATCCTTGTCGGCCCGGGCGGCGATGATGGCGGCGGCCGCCTTCGTCACTTGCGCTGCGACATCGGCCTTCAGTTCGGCGGCAGCGGCGCGCTCGGCGGCGGCAATGCGGCTGGTGGCAGCCGCGGTGCGGCGGGCGATGGCCT
>NZ_WMHO01000266.1 GCF_010994245.1 Sandarakinorhabdus rubra | reverse complement strand
GCTGGGCGGCGGCGGCGGCAATGGCGGCTTCACCGTCGGCGGCGGCATTTCCGCGTCGAAGGAAGCGGCCGGCGCGCTGTCCGTCGGCATCGGCGGCTTTGGTGGTGGCGGCGGCGATGCCGGCAATGTCACGTCGGCGGTGACCGGCCGGGTCGATACGCAGCTGGCCAGCTCGTTTGGCGTCTCGGCGCTGTCGCTGGGTGGCGGCGGCGGCGTTGGCGGCATGTCGATCGCCGGCAGTGTCGCCCTGTCCCAGAACAACGCCGGCACCGTGTCCTTCGGCCTGGGCGGCTTTGGCGGCGATGGCGGCGATGCCGGCAATGTCAGCCTCGCCCGCGACGGTGACACGCGTGTGCTCGGCGCCGGGTCCGATGGTGTGCTGGCGCAGTCGATCGGTGGCGGCGGCGGCAATGGCGGGCTCAACGTTGCCGGCGCGCTGTCGGTTGGCCTCAACGGCAACAGCGGCAGCATCGGCATTGGCATCGGCGGCTTTGGCGGCGATGGCGGCAATGCCGGCAATGTGGACATGACACTCACCGGCAACGTGCTTGCCGGCCCGTCGACCGGGCTCAGGGCCCGCGTCGATGACCTGCCGGGCGGCCGTCCCTCCGATGGCCTGCCGGGCATCATCACCACCGATGGCCTGGGCGGCCACGGCGTGGTGGCGCAATCGCTGGGCGGTGGCGGCGGCAACGGTGGCCTGAATGTCACCGGCAGCATCGCCATCACCAAGCCGAGCACCGCCACCTCGGTTGGGGTCGGCATCGGCATCGGCGGCTTTGGCGGTGGCGGCGGCGATGCCGGCGATGTCAATCTGTTGGCGCGCGGCGCGGCCGGCGGCAACGGGCTGTTCGTTGCCAACGGCCAGGGCAATATCGCGGTGCTGGCACAGTCGATCGGCGGCGGCGGCGGCAACGGCGGCATCAATGTCGCCGGCAGCATCGCGTCGGAAGGCTCGCTCAGCGTCGGCATTGGCGGCTTCGGCGGTGATGGCGGGGTGGCCGGCGATGTCTCGGCTGTCACCCGCGGCGATCTCTATGCCGCCGGCAACCGCACCGGTGGCCTGGTGGCGCAGTCCATCGGCGGCGGCGGCGGCAACGGCGGCATCAACGTCGCCGGCTCCATCACATTCGGCAAGGACGCGGTCTTCCCGTCGGTTGCCATCGGCATCGGCGGCTTTGGCGGCGACGGCAACCGCGCCGGCAACGTGGCGGTGGACCAGGCCGGCACCATCACCGTGGATGGCGGCTATACCGTTGGCCTGATGGCACAATCCATCGGCGGCGGCGGTGGCCGCGGCGCCATCAACGTGGCGGCGGCGGGCGCCGGTTCGGATCAAACCTTCGGTGGCGCCTACACGGTGGGCGTCGGCGGCTTCGGCGGCGATGGCGCCGATGCTGGCACCGTCAACGTCAACAGCGTCGGCCTCATCCAGGTCAACCGCTTTGCCACCACGTCCGAGCTGCCGGTGCTGCCGGAGCCGGACACCAGCGTGGGCGGCTTCGTCAGCGAGTTCCTCACCCAGGTGGGTCTCACCGCGCTTGAAAAGACGCAGGACACCACCGCCGGCCTGCTCGCCCAGTCGGTGGGCGGCGGCGGCGGCGTAGGCGGCTTCAACGGCAATCTCACCGTCTCGCCGCGCGGCAACCTCATCCAGGCCGGCGTTGGCGGCTTTGGCGGGGCGGGCGGCAACGCCGATACCGTCTCGGTGGTCCGCGGCTATGCGGCCGGCACCGGCGCGGTTGCAGCCGATTTCCTCACCACGCGCGGCGACAATGCCTCGGGCCTGGTGGCGCAATCCATCGGTGGTGGCGGCGGCATTGCCGGCATGAACCTGGGCCTGGCTATCGGCCGGCAGACGCAGGCCGATGCCGGCACGCCCGACACCTATGGCGCCACCATCGTGGTGGGCGGCAGCGGCGGCGCGGCGGGCAACGCGGCGGATGTGAGCGTGCGCCACATCGGCACCATCGCCACCGGCGGGGCCAACAGCGATGCCATCACTGCCCAGTCCATCGGCGGCGGGGGCGGCAGCGCCAATTATTCGATCGGGCTTGGCCGCTTCAAGGGCGCCAAGGCAGCAGCCAACATCGGGATCGGCGGCGGCGCCGGCGACGGCGGCTTCGGCGCTGATGTCAGCGTGGAGCAGAGCGGCTTCCTGTTCACCGATGGCACCGATGCGTTCGGGATCCGCGCCCAGTCGATCGGCGGCGGCGGCGGCAACACCGCGCTCACCCTGGCGCTGGCCTTGAGCGTCGAGAACAAGCTGTCCTTCACCATGGGCCGCTTTGGCGGGGATGGCGGCGTTGGCGGTGATGTGACTGTGGGCGCCTCCGGCCTGATCGTCACGCGCGGCCAGGGCGGCACCGCCATCTTCGCCCAGAGCGTGGGCGGCGGCGGTGGCACCAGCTCGGCCTATTCGGCCGGCGTCACGGTCGGCACCGGCAGCACCGGCAACACCCAGAGCAACGGCGTTGCCGCGGCCTATGGCCTGCAGGGCGGCACCGGCGCCGAAGCCGGCGATGTTGACGTCACCAACAGCGCGCGGCTGATCACGCTGGGCGCCAATGGTCGCGGGATTTTCGCGCAGAGCGTAGGCGGTGGCGGCGGCGCCGGTGGCAGCGCCACCAGCCTTGCCTTCCTCGATCAGACGCAGATCGGCCTGGCCATGGGCGGCACAGGCGGCACCGGCGGCGTGTCGGGCACCGTGGATGTCACCAACAGCGGCCAGATCGAAACCTATGGCGACGATGCCGAAGCCATCCTGGCCCAGTCGGTTGGCGGCGGCGGCGGCGTTGGCGGCATGGTCAACGTAATCGGCTTCCAGGTCGCGGGCGCGGCCAAGGACAGCACCCAGACCACGATGAACATCGCCATCGGCGGCACCGGCGGTACCGGCGAGGATTCCGACACGGTGACGGTTGCGAACAGCGCGCAGCTGTTCACCTCCGGCGACCGCTCCTATGGCGTGCGGGCCGAAAGCATCGGCGGCGGCGGCGGCTCGGGCGGCGCCGTGGCCAACGTGCGCCTGCAGGGCAAGAGCCAGAGCCTGGGCCTCGACATCAACGTGGGCGGCAGCGGCGGCACGGGCGGCGTCGGCGGTGACGTGTCCGTTTCCAAC
>NZ_WMHO01000265.1 GCF_010994245.1 Sandarakinorhabdus rubra | reverse complement strand
CCGTTGGCGGCCAAGCCGTGCCGCAGTGCGTGGGCGGCCGCAGCATGGGTGCCGCCCGCCACCAGCCGGGTGCGGCGGGCGACGGCCGGCGTGACGGCAAAGCCGATGCGGCGCTCAATGGCTGGCGGCACCTGCGCCGCCAGCACCGCCTCCACATAGTCGGGCGCGTGCACGGCCTGCAGCCATTCCGGCGGCATCAACGGGGGGTCATGCAGCTCAACTGCCTGCCCGGCGGCCGCCAGCGCCGGCAGCAGGGCGGTGTACTTTGACATCGGAAACCGATGCCCCGCCGGCATCGGCGGCGCATAATCGGGATGGTGAAACAGCGGCAGCGCCGCTGCTGGCATCTCAGGCAAGCGCCCGCGAGGCCATTTCCAGCACGTCCTTCGACATGCCGGGCGCGGCGAGGATGCGTTCAAGCTCGGCCTGCATCAGCCGGGCGCGGGTGCCATCGAAGCGGCGCCAGCGGCCCAGCGGCACAGCGAGGCGCGCCGCGCTCTGCGGGTTGATGCGGTCAACGGCGATCAGCTGATCGGCCAGCAGGCGATAACCGGCGCCATCAGCGGCGTGGAACCAGCGCTGGTTGGCGGCAAAGGCGCCGATCAGGCTGCGCAGCCGGTTGGGGTTGGCGATGGTGAAATCGGGATGCCGCGTCAACGCCTCGACATGGTCCAGCACGTCGGCGCGATTGGCCAGGGCCTGCACGCTGAACCACTTGTCGATCACGTCGTGGTTGCCGGCAAAGCGGCGGTGGAAATCGGCCAGCACCGCTTCGCGATGGTCGCTGCGGCTGTTCACCAGCGCGGTCAGCGCACCCATGCGGTCGGTCATGGTGGCAGCACCGTCATACTGGCGGCGGGCGGCGTCGAAGGCCGCATCGCTGCCCGCCGTCACCAGATAGGACAGCGCGACATTGGCCAGCCGCCGGGCGCCCTTGGCCTCCGGCGTCAGCGCCGCGCCCACATCGCGATGGGCTTCCCACAGCTGCCACCACCGCGCCTCAAGGCCGCGCGCGATCGCCTGACGGGCGGCCTCGCGTCGGCGGTGGATGGCCTCCACCTCCACCTGCGCCGCGGCATCGCCGATGAAGCTCTCGGTGGGCAGCAGCACCGCCTCGCCCTTGAAGGCGGCATCAAGCGACGGATCATCGAGCGTGTTGCTGACCGCCGTCACCAGCGCATCGGGGGCATCGTCGGTGGCCAGCACCGACAGCGCCAGCTGCTGGAATGCCTCCCAGCGGGCGAACGGATCGTCGTCGTGGGCAGCGAGGAACGCAAGATCGTCACGGGCCAGCGGCGCTTCCACCACCACAGGGGCCGAAAAGCCGCGGTTGAGACTGGGCAGCACCGGTTCCGAGAGGCCGTCGAAGGTGAGATGCGTCACCGGGCCCTTAAGTTGCGCCACCAGTTCGTCGCTCACCCGCCGGCCCGTCTCGCGGCCGATCAACGCCAGCCGGAAGGGCATCAGCATTGCCCGCTTGTCGGGCTGGCCCGGCGTCGGCGCCAGGCTCTGGCGCAGCGTCACCTCCACCCGGCCGCCGGTTTGCCGCGTCTCCACCGCCACGCGCGGCGTGCCGGCCTGGCTGTACCAAAGCTGAAAGGCTGACAGATCCACCGCATTGGCATCGGCCATCGCGGCCAGCCAGTCCTCGCAGGTCACCGCCTGGCCGTCGTGGCGCTGGAAATAGAGGTCGGCACCGCGCCGGAAGCCGGCTTCGCCCAGCAGCGTCGCCAGCATGCGGATCACCTCGGCGCCCTTGTTGTAGATGGTGGCGGTGTAGAAGTTGGCGATCTCGACATAATGATCGGGGCGGATGGGGTGCGCCAGCGGCCCGGCATCCTCCGGAAACTGCACGGCGCGAAGCGAGCGGACATCATCGATGCGGCGCACGGCGGCGCTGCCCTGATCGGCGCTGAACTGCTGGTCGCGATAGACGGTCAGCCCTTCCTTCAGCGACAGCTGGAACCAGTCGCGGCAGGTGACGCGATTGCCGGTCCAGTTGTGGAAATACTCGTGTGCCACCACGCCGGCGACCGCATCGAAATCCATGTCGGTCGCGGTTTCCGTATCGGCCAGCACATATTTCGAATTGAAGATGTTGAGGCCCTTGTTCTCCATCGCGCCGGCGTTGAAATCGGCGACCGCCACAATGTTGAACTCGTCGAGATCATATTCGCGGCCATAGACGCGCTCGTCCCACGCCATGCTGGCCTTCAACGCCGCCATGGCGTGGGCGGAGCGCGGCACATCGGCGGGCGCCGTCCAGATGGCGAGGCGCACGCGGCGGCCGCTCATGGTGGTGAATTCGTCCTCGCGCGCCGCCAGATCGCCGGCGACCAGGGCGAACAGATAGCAGGGCTTGGGCCAGGGATCGGTCCAGCGCATCGCGTGGCGGCCACCGGGCAGGGTTTCAATGGTGCCACGGTCGCCGTTCGACAGCAGCACCGGATAAAGCGCCGCGTCTGCCTCCAGCCGCACCGTGTAGCGCGACAGGATATCAGGCCGGTCGGGGAACCAGGTGATGGAGCGGAAGCCCTCCGCCTCGCACTGGGTGACCAGCTTGCCCTCGCTGGCATAGAGGCCCATCAGCCGCGTGTTGCGGGATGGGTGGATAACCACTTCGGTTTCCACCACCGCCCGGTCTCCAGCGATGGCAAGGCTCAGCGTGTCGCCGTTCGGCCAGTCAGGAGAGGCCTGCCCGTCGATGCGGATTGCCACGGTTTCCAGCCCGTGCCCGTCGAGCCGCAGCGGCCGGTCGTGGACGCCGTTGCGCGTCACCGTCAGCCGGGCGGTGACGATAGTGCGCGTGGCATCCAGCCAGAACTCCAGCGTCACCTCGGGCACCAGCCAGTCGGGCGGCGCGTAGTCGGCTAGCCGCACCTGGGCGAGCTGCGGGTTCGGTCGGGCATCTGGCATGGCGCGGATGTTGCGTCACGCGTGCGTTAAGGGAAAGCGAATTCTTGGTTTCCCGTCGCCGGCAATGCTCAGTCGACCGCCACCGGTAGCGGCAGGCCCAGCAGCGTCGCGATGGCCTGCCAGTTGGCCTCGGCCTCGGCCGCCAGCAGCGCCAGCGCCTGCGGCCGGTCTGGACCGGCGAGCGTAGCGCCGAGTACGGCGGCGCGGGCATC
>NZ_WMHO01000264.1 GCF_010994245.1 Sandarakinorhabdus rubra | reverse complement strand
CGCCGCCTCGGCAGCCGGCGCCTCACCGCGATCTTCGGGCGCCACACCAGCCGCTGCCAGAGCCTGCGTCACCCGCCGCCGCCCCAGGCCGCGCGCCGTCATCACCCGGTCCTTCATTGCGGCAAAGGCCGCATCGTCGACATAGCCCAGCGCCACCAGCCGTTCGGCCAATGTGTCGGGATCGGCCGGCCCCTCGCCCGCCCAGCCGCGCTCCTTCAGCTTGCGCGCCAGGTAGCGCCGCAGCTTCACCCTGGTGGTGGCAAAGCGCGCCGCATAGGCCAGCGCCAGTTCGTTGAGGCTGGCGGCATCCAGCGGTGCTGCCGGCCGGCGCTCGCCCTGCGGCGTGTGCCGGCGGGCTGGTTTGCGCCGGCCGGCAAGGCTTTCTTCATCATCCATGCCACTTTCTTGCCACTTTCGGGCCGGAATTTGAACGCCCCGGCGTGCGAGGGCGAGCGTGGATTCTGATTATGTTGGTGCGGCCGGGTCGGGCCGCGTGCCTTCGCCAGGGAGAAGATGATGGCCGAACCCGCAATGGGCCCCACCCCGACCAGCGACGCACTGCCGTCACGCCGGGCCGATTTTCCCACCTTGGGCGCTGCGCTGGATTATGCCGCCCTGGGCGACAAGGGCTATAATTTCCACGATGCACGCGCCGAACTGGTGCGCGCCTATCCCTACCGCGACCTGGCAGCCGATGCGCGCCGCCATGCTCGCCACTTCATTGCCGAAGGCGTGAAGCCCGGCGACCGCATCGCCCTGATTGCCGAGACCGGCGCCGGCTTTGCCGCGGCCTTCTATGGCGCCATCTATGCCGGCGCCCTGCCGGTGCCGCTGCCGCTGCCCACCAGCTTCGGCGGCCGCGAAGCCTATGTCGAACAGATCAGGGTGCAGCTGACCAGCTGCGATCCGTTGATGCTGCTGTCGCCGCCGGGCCTGCACCCGATCGTGAAGGACGCGGCCGCCGGCCTGTGCGCCGCCCATGACTGGGATGAATGGTTCAAGGGCGATGCGCCTGACGCCCCGCTGCCCGAGGCGAAGCCGACCGACATCGCCTATCTGCAATATTCTTCCGGCTCCACCCGTTTCCCGCACGGCGTCGCTGTCACCCATGAGGCGCTGCTGGCCAACCTTGCCGGCCATGCCCATTGCACCGGGGCCGGTGACGGCGACCGCGTGGTGAGCTGGCTGCCCTGGTATCACGACATGGGCCTGGTGGGCTGCATGCTGGCGCCGATGGCCAACCAGATCTCGGTCGACTATCTCGCCACCGAGGATTTCGCCCGCCGGCCGCTATCATGGCTCACCCTGATCAGCCGCAATCCGGACGCGACGCTCAGCTATTCGCCGACCTTCGGCTATGACATCTGCGCCCGCCGCATCTCGCCCTCGATTCCGGTGGCCGAACGCTATGACCTGTCGCGCTGGCGGGTGGCCGGCAACGGCGCGGACATGATCCGGCCCGAGGTGATGCAGGCCTTTGTCGACACCTTTGCCGCCGCAGGCTTCAAGGCGTCGGCCTTCCTGCCCAGCTATGGCCTTGCCGAGGCGACGCTGGCGGTGACCATCATGCCGGTGGGCATGGGCATTGTGTGCGACCTGATCGACGAGCGCACCCTGTCGGGCGCCAGCGCCGAACCCCGGGCTGACCATCGCCTGCCGACCCGCTATCGCGCCATCGTCAACTGCGGCAAGGCGCTGCCCGGCATGACCATCGAGATCCGCGATGAGGCCGGCCGCGTGCTGCCAGACCGCAAGATCGGCCGCGTGTTCGTGAAGGGGCTGGGCATCATGGCCGGCTATTTCCGCGATCCCGAAGCCACCGCCGCCTGCCTGAAGGACGGCTGGCTCGACACCGGCGACATGGCCTACATGAAGGACGGCTCGCTCTATATCGTCGGCCGCGCCAAGGACATGATCATCATCAACGGCAAGAACCACTGGCCGCAGGACATCGAATGGGCAATCGAGCAGCTGCCCGGCTTCAAGGCCGGCGACATTGCTGCTTTCTCGATCACCACGCCCAGCGGCGAGGAAGCGCCGGCCGTGCTGGTGCAGTGCCGCACCAGCGACAACGAGGAACGGCTGAAGCTGCGCGAGGCGATCAAGAGCAAGGTGAAGGCGATCACCGGCATGAGCTGCGTCGTTGAACTGGTGCCACCGCGCACGCTGCCGCGCACCTCGTCGGGCAAGCTGAGCCGTTCCAAGGCGCGGCTGCAGTATCTGTCGGGCGAGATCCAGCCGTTTGAAGTGGCCGCGTAACGCGCCGCGCGGCGCGCGGACAGCGACGCTGTCCACCGACTCGCGCAAGCGCGGCCAGCGGGTGCGCGCGGGCGCTTCGGCGCCCCAGCGCAGCCCGTCTGACGTCAGGGCGCGGCTTTGCCGCGACCGCGTCCCCGAACCAGAACAATGATTGAAACCGCCCCTATCGCCCTCACCGGCGCCACCGGCTTCGTTGGCAGCCGCGTCGCTGCGCTGGCTGACCGCCCGCTACGTGCGCTCACTCGGCGGCCGCAGCGCGCCGATGACCCCATCGCCTGGGTGATGGGCGATCTGGACGACCCCCACGCCCTGGCGCGGCTGTGCGACGGTGCCGATGCAGTGATCCACGTCGCCGGGGTGGTGAACGCCGCCGATGCCGCCGGCTTCCAGGCCGGCAACGCGCGCGGCACCGCCAACATGCTGGCCGCCGCCCGCGCCGCCGGGGTGCGGCGCTTCGTCCATGTCTCCAGCCTGGCCGCGCGCGAGCCATCATTGTCGCTCTATGGCGCCTCCAAGGCCGATGCCGAGCGGCTGGTGATGGCATGCCCTTTGGATTGGGTGATCGTGCGCCCGCCCGGCGTCTATGGCCCCGGCGATGCCGAGATGCTCGACCTGTTCAGGCTGGCGCGGCGGGGGTTCGGCCTCGCCCCGGGTGGGCCGGACGCCCGCATCAGCCTGATCCATGTCGATGATCTGGCCCGAGCCCTGCTTGTGCTGGCCGGCGCCGGGCCAAGCCGCGAGGTGCTGGAGCTGGACGATGGTGCAGGTGCGCGCGGCGGCCACACCCACGCCGATCATGCCGGCGCCATCGCCGCGGCGCTGGGCCGGAGGGGCGTGCGCATGATCCCGGTGGGCGATGCCCTGCTGGCT
>NZ_WMHO01000263.1 GCF_010994245.1 Sandarakinorhabdus rubra | reverse complement strand
AGCGGCGTGATGCTGGCGAAGGCCTGCGCCAGCTCGGCGCGCAGCCGCCGCGCGGCGCTGCGCGACAGAACTTCGCGCCAGCTTAGCACCAGCTGGACAAGGCCGGCCGGGTCGCCATCCTGCGCGATCGGCAGGGCGAGGCCGCGCACCATCATCTGGGCGCCCATCGGATCGTTGACGCTGCATTCGAAGGGGATGGGCATGGGCTGCAGCACCACCAGTTCGCAGGCCGCCAGCAGCTCCTCGCTCAGCCCCGGATCGGGCTGCAGCGGCAGGCCGGCGATCAGCCCGAAGCGCGCCGCCAGCGGGCCGCCGACGCGCTCGATGATGGCAAGTCCGGCCGGATCCCGCACCACCAGGCTGTGATCAAAGAAGGGCGCCAGCGCCGCGGCGATGCCATCATCGGCTGCCTGCTGCCAGGCCGCCAGCGCGCGGTTGGTCAGCCTGCGCTCCACCACCACGCTGCGCGGCATCCGGTCAAACCGGTCGGGCGCCGCGACGGGCGCAGGCTCTGGCGACCCAGTATAGGGCGACGCGGGGGGGACTTGCGGACGCGGGCTCATGCTAGGCTGTAACGGCGGCAGCGGGCGGGCGTTGAGCGCCCGTCACCCGCTGGCCGCCTCTTGCCAGCCGCCCCGCCCCCTGATAATCGCCGCAGCCACTCCGGAGCGCCGCTTTAGCTCAGCCGGTAGAGCACCGCATTCGTAATGCGGGGGTCACGTGTTCGAGTCACGTAAGCGGCACCATCTCTCCCTTCGCCAGTGCACGCTGAAGGTTGAAAAAACCAAGGAAATATGGCACTTTAGACGCTGGCTTAGCCGCCAGCGTCCGCCAGCATTCGCCGACAATCGGTGCAATTTGGGGGCCTGTCTGGGGGCCTGTTGAAAAGCCCCCAGAAAGGAGGCCCCCAAATGGCTCTGACTGATTCCGCGATCCGCGCCCTGAAGCCCCGCGATGCTGCCTACAAGGTGGCCGACGAAAAGGGGCTTTACCTGATGGTGACGCCAGCCGGCGGGAAGCTGTGGAAGCTGAAATTCCGGAATGGCGCAGGCATCGAGAAGAAGCTTTCGCTGGGGGCCTATCCCGATCTGGGCCTAAAGGATGCCCGCGAGGCGCGCGAACAGGCGCGATCTGCGCTGGCCAAGGGGGCCGACCCAGCCGAGAAGAAGCAGAGCGACAAGCGCGCTGCGAAGATCAACGCCGCCAACACGTTCAGCTCGGTGGCCAAGGCCTATATCGACAAGAACCGCAGCGATGGCAAAGCCGATGCGACGGTGACCAAGCGCGAATGGTTTCTGGGGATTGTCGAAAGGCCGCTGGGCAGTCGCCCGATCGCCGAAATCCAGCCCTATGAAATCCTCGATGCCGTGCGCCCGTTTGAGCGGGCGAAGAACCACGAGAAGGCGCACCGGACACTGCAATTCATAGGCCAGGTATTCCGCTTTGCGGTCGCTAATCAGCTTGCCCCGCGCGACCCGACCCGCGACCTGCGTGGTGCGCTGGTGAACCACAAGCCAAAGCATCTGGCCGCCATCCTTGAACCCAAGCGGGTGGGCGAACTGCTACGCGCCATCGACGGTTATGACGGGCAGGCCTCCACTCTTCTGGCGCTGAAGCTGTCGCCATTGGTATTTGTGCGCCCCGGCGAATTGCGTCGCGCGGAATGGGCTGAGATTGATCTCGAGGCTTCAGTTTGGCGCATTGCTGCCGCCAAGATGAAGGGGCGGGTGGAGCATGTTGTGCCGCTGTCGACCCAAGCGGTGGCCATCTTGGAGAAGGCGAAGCTGGTGTCCGGTCACACCCGCTATGCGTTCCCGTCCATCCGGTCACCGAAATCGCCGATGTCGGAAAACACCGTCAACGCCGCGCTGCGCCGGCTGGGCTTCACCGGTGACGAGATGACCGCCCACGGTTTCCGCGCCATGGCCAGCACCTTGCTGAATGAATCCGGCAAATGGTCACCCGACGCGATCGAGCGCGCGCTGGCACACAAGGACAAGGACATCGTTCGCGCAGCCTACCATCGTGGAGCCCATTGGCAGGAGCGTGTGGACATGGCCCAGTGGTGGGCGGATTATCTCGATGTCCTCCGCAAGGGCGCGGAGGTGGTACCGATGAGGGCAGCCGGTTGACAGCGTGTGGCTGCTCACGCCCTTGCTGCAACTTCTGCATTGCGCCCCCAAAGCAGCCGAACTCACTCAAATTCGATTGACGAAAAGCTGCCGTTGGCCGTTGGCCGTTCAATCGCTTCCGCTCGCTGTTGTCGTAATCGGCAACTGCAGAACTAACCGCGCATTTTCGCGCCAGGCAATCGCGCCTCCTGCACGTGCGATAATTGTGCCGGCTTTCGCCATCCCGAGGGCTGAGCCACTGGACTTTTCAACTTTGGAAAAGCGTTCGCGCTTCCGTTCACGGTCCACTTCGGGCACCCTTGGGCCTTAGTCGGCGACGCTGATGGCCACGCTTTCCTCATTGGTGGTGAGAGCGATGTTGATGGCTCCAAGCCCGTAATTCAAGCCGTTTATCACAAGCTTGCGCAGTGGCTCCTCAAGATCAGGGGGCAGCAGTTGCTCTTGTCCGGCCAGTAGGAAGCAGTGCCAGCATGATTGCAAAGCCGGTGCGCGGGCCGGCCACGGCTACTCCGGGTGCGGCTAGCGTCGATCCATACTTTGCACCAGCTGGCCGGGCCGGCTTCCTGCTCGCCGACCGCATGCTGATCCATCTGGCTCACCTGGGAGGCGCCCGCTCAGGAGCGATCGAGTTGTCGGCCTCCGCAATCCTTACCGAGATCAACGGCGGCGAGTGGGTCCAACTCGAAGCTGGCCCTCACAGCTATGAACGACGATGAGTGCTTAAGACAAGCAATGGCCGCGCAACTGCCTGCCACACACCTGCCCATGGCCCAGCCTTGCCCTTTCGTGCCGGCAGGCTGCCGGGGGCCTTCATCCAGGCATGAAAAAGGGGGAGCGGTCGCCCGCTCCCCCCGATGTCTGCGCTCTGTCAGCCGCTTACTGCGGCTGGCACGGTCCCGACGAGACCGGGGCCGGCGCACCACTGAAGGTGATTTCCACGCGCCGGTTCTGCGGCTCGCGGACACCATCGGCGGTGTCGACCAGCGGACGGCCTTCAC
>NZ_WMHO01000262.1 GCF_010994245.1 Sandarakinorhabdus rubra | reverse complement strand
CGGGCGCTGCCGGCAACGGTTCGGCCCGGAAGGCGGCCAGCGCCGCACCGGCCACAGCAGTGGAGGCGCGGTGGCCGGCGGCATCGAGCGCGCGCCTCAGGCCCGAAACGATCAGGCCGCGCACCAGGCCAGCATCGCGGAAGCGTACCTCGATCTTGGCGGGGTGGACATTCACGTCCACGAAATCGGCCGGCACATCGAGGAACAGCGCCACCACCGGGTGGCGATCACGGGCCAGCAGATCCTGATAGGCACCGCGCAAGGCGCCGACCAGCATGCGGTCCTTCACCGGGCGGTTGTTGACGAACAGATATTGGTGATCGGCAACACCGCGGTTGAAGGTGGGGATGCCGGCCAGCCCGCCGAGCATGATGCCATCGCGGATCAGGTCCACCGGCACGGCATTGGCGGCAAAGTCGGCACCGATGATCGCCGCCAGCCGCGCCATGCTGGCCGCAGCGCCCTCACCGGGCGCCGGTGGCAGGTTGATGAGGGTGCGGCCATCGTGCACCAGACGAAAGCCCACATCCGGTCGGGCCATCGCCAGTCGGCGCACATGATCGAGACAGGCGGCGAGTTCCGACCGCTCCGATTTCAGGAACTTGCGGCGGGCCGGCACGGCAGCGAACAGCCCGTGCACCGTCACCAGCGTGCCCGGCGCGGCGCTGGCCGGGCCATCGGCGGTGATACGGCCATTGTCCACCACCAGACGCCAGCCCTCCTGACCGGCCGGCCGGCTGGTCAGCGCCAGCGTGGCGACCGAGCCGATCGAGGGCAGCGCCTCGCCGCGAAAGCCCATGGTGGCAATCGCCGACAGGTCATCGCCCGGCAGCTTCGAGGTGGCATGCCGTTCGATGGCCAGCCGCAACTGTTCCGGCGTCATGCCGTGGCCATCATCGGCCACCTCAATGCCGTCGATGCCGCCGGCATCCAGGTTGATGGCGATCCGGCTGGCGCCGGCATCGAGGGCATTTTCCACCAGCTCCTTGAGCGCGCTCGCCGGGCGCTCCACCACCTCGCCGGCGGCGATGCGGTTGATCAGCGTTTCGGGCAGGCGCCTGATGGAAGATGCGGGGATCGGCACGCGCACCTCCATAGGCAAGTTGGCGCCGCCTGTCATGATCCCCATATCGTCGCTTGCCGACGTCGGACTGGCGCAGTCGTCCGTTCGGGCTGCCAGCATGAAGCTTGCCGAATCACCGGCAACCGGCCAGAGGGGCAGGCTGGTTACGCCGTCAAGCCGCACCCTCCCTCCATTGCCAAAGACCTGCCCCCATGTCGCCATTTTCCCGGATGTTTTCCTTCCTGTCTCAGGACATGGCCATCGACCTGGGCACCGCCAACACCCTTGTCTATGTCCGCGGTCGCGGCATCGTGCTGAACGAGCCAAGCGTGGTCGCGCTGGAGACGGTGCGCGGCAACAAGATCGTCAAGGCCGTCGGCAATGAGGCCAAGGTGATGATGGGGCGCACGCCGGGCAACGTGGAGTGCATCCGCCCCCTGCGCGACGGCGTGATTGCCGACATCGATGTCGCCGAACAGATGATCAAGCACTTCATCAAGAAGGTGCAGACCAGCCGCTTCGGCCGCTATCCGGAAATCGTCATCTGCGTGCCGTCGGGTTCGACCAGCGTTGAAAAGCGCGCCATCCGCGATGCCGCCAACAATGCCGGCGCCACCCAGGTCTATCTGATCGAGGAACCGATGGCCGCCGCCATCGGTGCCGGCATGCCGGTGACCGAGCCGATCGGTTCGATGGTGGTCGACATCGGCGGCGGCACGACCGAAGTGGCCGTGCTCTCGCTGAAGGGCCTGGCCTATACCACGAGCGTGCGCGTGGGCGGCGACAAGATGGACGAAGCGATCATCAACTATGTCCGCCGCAACCACAACATGCTGATCGGCGAAGCCACCGCCGAGCGCATCAAGAAGGAAATCGGCACCGCCAAGAAACCGGCCGACGGCGTGGGCAAGACCATCGACATCAAGGGCCGCGACCTGATGAACGGCGTGCCCAACGAAATCAGCATCAACCAGATGCAGGTGGCCGAGGCCTTGTCGGAACCGGTTGCCACGATCGTGGAAGGCGTGCGCGCCGCGCTGGAGAACACCCAGCCGGAACTGGCGGCCGACATCGTTGACCAGGGCATCGTGCTGACCGGCGGCGGCGCCCTGCTGCGCGATCTCGACGTGGTACTGCGCGAAGCCACCGGCCTGCCGGTGAGCATCGCCGATGAACCCCTGACCTGCGTTGCCATCGGCACCGGCCGTGCGCTGGAGGACCCGATGTATCGCGGGGTGCTGATCACCGCCTGAGCTGCGCGTTCGGGGACCCGCCTGTCATGGACTGGACACCCGCCCCCCGCCGGCCCACCGCCATCAGGCGGGAGCAGAATCTGGCGCTGGTCTCTGCCCTGCTGTCGGGCGCGGTGGTGGCGGCCGGGCTGATCCTGCTGCTGCTGGCCAGGGTCAATCCCGAAACGGCTGCCGGCCTGCGCCGCGCCGCGGCCGATATCGCCGCCCCGCTGTGGTCGGTGCTGCGCGCGCCGGTGGACGGGGTGATTTGGGCCGCTGACGGGGTCGCGGACTATTTCGGCGCGGTGTCGCGCGCCCGCCAGCTGGAAGCCGAACTCGATACCGCCAACGCCCGGCTGCGCGCCGCGCGGGCCGGCATGGAGGAATTGCGCCGCCTGAAGGCGCTGCTGGCGGTCCGCACGCCCGAACGCCAGGTGATTGCCACGGCCCGTATTGCGGCGGCCACCACCGGTGCCGTGGTGCGCACCGCGATGCTGGCCGTGGGCAGCGCCGATGGCGTGGCTCCGGCGATGCCCGTGATCGGCGCCGAAGGGCTGATCGGCCGCACGCTGGAGGTGGGCCGGCACGGCACCCGCGTGATGCTGATCACCGATCCGTTGAGCCGGGTCCCGGTGATCGTGGAGCGCACCGGCCAGGTGGGCCTCGCTGCCGGGCGCAACCTGCCCACCCTGCAACTGATCGACCTCGCCGGCCCCGACACGCCACTGCGACCCGGTGACCGGCTGGTCACGTCAGGCGATGGCGGCGTCTATCCGCCCGGCCTGCCGGTGGCCACGGTCGTCGATCCGCGCCGCGACGGCGCGGTGCTGCGGCCGGG
>NZ_WMHO01000261.1 GCF_010994245.1 Sandarakinorhabdus rubra | reverse complement strand
CTGACGATCTGGCGCTGGTGCTGATTGCCTGCTGGCAGGCGCGCGGGGTGCGCTTCACCGTCGAACAGCTGCGCGCCCGCATTGGCAGCGCCACCGGCAAGGCGGCGCTGCTGGCGCTGGCCGGCGCCGTCGAGGATGCCGACGGCGAGGGGCAGGAGATCGTGGTGGAGATCGGCTGGGAAGCCGGCCGCCCGCTCTCCCCCGCCTTTCCGTTGCTGCAAAGGGACCTGGCGCGTGGCCTGCCGCTGCTGCTGATCACCCGCGACGGCCGCGCGCTGCTGCTGCAGGGCCTGGTCGGCAGCATGGTGACGGTGCGCGATCCGCAGGGCGGCGGCACCGTCACGCTGGATTGGCGCGAAGCCGTACTGATTGGCCGGCCCGTGATAGCCGGCGCCTGATTGCCGGCGCTTGGGGGCGCGGGCTCAGGGTCGGGGCTGGGCGGCCGGGAACGGCGGGTTGCTGACGAAATTGCCGGCATCGCCCGGGAAGGCGATCGGGCTTTCGCTGCCATCGGCGGCGATGGTGGAGACGCCGAACAGCCAGTCGTCGATCACCGCATGTTCCAGCACCAGCGAGGTGGCATCGGCCGGGGCGGTGCGGCTGTACTGCCACTGCGGCGCGGTGGTGTCGCGCCACCACACCTTGTAGCCGGCAGCGCCCGGCACCTTTGTCCAGCTCACCTTGGTGTCCGAGCCATTGTCGCGCTGGATGGTGACGGCCGGCGGCATCGGGGCCCGTGCCAGCGCCACCAACGCAGCGACGTTCAGCTTGGTGACCTTGCCGAGATACTGGAAATCGACGCCGTCGATGAGGTCGCCATAGGAGCGGCCGTTCTCCACCCGCACATTCTGGTGCTGGCGATCATAATGTTCGACCGACTCGGTGATGCGCACCGCCGGGTAGCCGGCTTCCAGGAAGCGCGTCTGGTCGCCACCGCGGCCGAAGCGATCGGTGCGATAGATCATCTTCACATCCAGGCCATTGATGTTGTGATCGGCCAGCGTGTCGAGGAAGCGGGCCAGGTTGCGGCTGGGCGAATCGACCTCGCCGCCGTTGTAGCGACGACGGTTGGCCTGTTCGGCGCTTTCCACGGCCTTGGTGCCTTCGGAAAACACCCGCACGTGGCCGGAATCCTTCATGCCGCCGATCCCGGTGGAATTGCCGATGATGTCATTGTTGAGGACGGCCTCGACGTTCCAGCCCTTGGCGCGGGCATAATCGGCCAGCACCTTGCCGCCGTTCAGCCCCTGCTCCTCGCCGGACAGGGCGGCATAGACGATGGTGGCCGGGAACTTGTACTTGGAGAGGACGCGCGCCGCCTCGATCACGGCGGCGGTGCCGCTGCCGTCATCATTGGCGCCGGGCGCATCGCCCTTGGCATCATTGGCTTCGCTGTTCCGGCTGTCGATATGGGCCGACATGATGATGTAACGATCGGGATCGGTGGTGCCGCGCTGGATGGCGATGACGTCCACGATCTCGGTCGGCGTGGGCAGGCGCGGGCCGCTGAAGGTCTGCGCCGGGGTCTCGATGGTCAGGCAGTTGCCGCAGGCGGCGCTGAAGGCGCGGAAGCGGGATTCGGCCCAGCGGCGGGCGGCGCCGATGCCGCGCGTGGGGCTCTTTGTGTCGCTGGCCGAATGGCGGGTGCCGAAGCCAACGAGCGCGGTGATGTTGGCCTTCAGCTCGGCTTCCGACACGGCGGCGGCGATAGCGCCGGGGTTGGCGGGGGCCGTCTGTGCGATCGCGGGCGCAGCGAGCAGGGTGGCGGCGAGCGGCGCAAGCGTAGCGATGTGGCGTGTCATGATGGGTCCCCGGAAGATATTGGCGCGGCATGAGCAGCGGGAGAGGGGCGCTTGCCAAAGCGATGGGCAAGCGGTCAAGCCATCACGGCCTCACAAATGCAAAAAACCGCAGCATCGACCCCGAAGGGTGATGCTGCGGCTTTTGCCAATCGCCGATTGTGGCGCGGATCAGGCCGCGACAGTGACCTGGCGATTGTTGCGGCGACGGGCCAGACCCACCAGGCCGAAGCCGGCGAGCATCATGGCCCAGGTGCCCGGTTCCGGCACCGCGGCGGTGAAACCGCCCTGCTGCGACGCCGTGAAGTTGCTGAAGCGGACCTCGCCGCTGTCCGGCAGGTTCTCACCGCCCACACCGCCCCGCACCGGGCAGGCGACTTCGGCGAAGGTGATGCACGGCGTGGCGTTCGACAGCGCGATCGAGAAGTCCAGCAGGCGAGCCGGCGGGAAGTCGAAGACACCGCTGGTCACGTTGGAGAAGGCGCCACCGGGCAGCGAGACACGCGCCGAGCCGACCGTGCCCGGAATGGTCGCATCGAGCGAACCACCGGTCCAGGTGAGCGACAGCAGATTGGTGCCGGAAGCGATCGTCCCGATGGCGCTGGTCGAGATCAGCGACAGGGTGCCGCCGGTGAACGCCTGGCTCCAGTCATCACCAGAGGTGTTCACAGCAAAGCTGGTGCCGGTGCCGTTGAACAGGAAATTGGCGGTGCCAACCCCGATGGACGCGCCGGTGAAGATGTCATTGACCGTGACAAAAACCGACTGCGTGCCAATTGTGCTCAGCGACCAACCACTGGCACCGCTGTCGGTGTACTGCATGGTCGGCGTGCCGCTCAGCTGGAACTCGGAGATGATAGTGATCGGCGGGGCAGCTGCGTATGCAGCCACGCTGGAGAAGGTGATTGCCGCAGCGGCAATCATGGATTTCAGAAACGTCCTCATTCTAGCGACTCCCTCTCTGGCCACCCCCATTGGCGCCAGGCCTCGCTAGCCATGTGGAAGTCACGCAAACTCAACGCTTTGAACGCCTGCGTGCCTCAAATACGGCTTTTGGCAACGCTTGATTAACCCATCAGCAAGGCGCTGTAAACCGTCTGTTTACGTCTTTTTGAGGTTTTCTTAGCAATTTACAAAGCTTCCCGCAGGCGCACAAAGGCACCGGCAGCAAGAAGACAGGCAGAAAACGCAGCCGCGCGCCGGCCTCCAAGCCGACTCGGCCCTGCCGACTCGCAGGTGTTGGGTGGCCGGCCTCAGCCGGCGAGGAAGGCGACGAGCGCGCGCACCTTGGGCTGGCGCCATTGCGGGGTGGGCGCGGTGAGCCACCATTGCCCCGGCGCCGGCACGCCATCATCCAGCGCTACGAGTCGCCCCGCCGCCAGATCGG
>NZ_WMHO01000260.1 GCF_010994245.1 Sandarakinorhabdus rubra | reverse complement strand
TGGACGCGAAGCTGCCCGCCGGCAGGGCGCTTGCCGGCCAGTCCGCCAGCTTCAGCCGGTCGGGGGTGAGGGGCTGGCCAAAGCCGATCTCGCTCGCGGCCACCACCACGCTGACCGTGGGGACGGCGCCGCGCGCCTTGCCGGGGGCATTCAAGGTGCGGGCCAGGTAGACGGCCGACAGCGCCAGCAGGCCGGCAGCGGCCAGCATCACCAGCGCCGATCGGCGCGGGCCGGCGCGATCCCGGGCGAGTGCGCGGCGATGCTGCAGCGTCACCCAGCGCCGCGACAATTCCCGCTGCCAATCGGGCTGAAACACCATCCCCGCTCCTTCCGGTTCCGGTAACGGGCGCAGGGGCAGGCGAGTTTAGCGGGCGATTGACCTTGGCTGCGGCGCATGCCCCTATGCGGCGGAGTGGCTGGGGGCAGCGGGCGACATGAGACAATTGTGGGCGGAAGCGGTGGGCACCTTCTTCCTGTTTGCGGCGGTGATCGGATCGGGCATCCTTGCCCAGCAACTGGGCAGCGGCGAGGTGCTGCTGGGTGTGCTGGTGGTGACACTGGCCACGGTGATGATGCTGCAGCTGCTGGTCACCATGCTGGGCCCGGTGTCGGGCGCGCAGTTCAACCCGGCGGTGAGCCTGGTGCTGCGGTTGCGCGGGCAAGGCAGCTGGGGCGGCATGCTGGTGATGATCGCGGTGCAGATTGTCGCCGGCATCGCGGCGGTGGTGTGCGTGCACGCGATGTTCGAACAGCCGATCCTGCAGGTGGCCAGCCAGCCGCGCTTCGGCCCTGGCCTGTGGCTGGGCGAGTTCATCGCCACCTTCGGCCTGCTGCTGACGGTCCTGCTCACCGGCCGGCACGCGCCGCACGCCGGCGCCACCAGCGTCGCGCTCTACATCGGCGCGGCGATCCTGTTCACCTCGTCCACCTGCTTTGCCAATCCGGCGATCACCATCGCCCGCAGCCTCACCGACACGTTCACCGGCATCGCGCCGGGCAGCGTGGCGCCGTTCATCGCCGCCCAGTTCGCCGGCGCGCTGGCCGCGCATGCGTTGGAACGGGCGCTGTATCCGGAAGGCTGAGGCCGCTCAGGCCGCCGCCAGCCCCTCTTCCGGGATGGCATAGAGCAGCGACGCACCGCGCATGCTGCTCGCCGCCAGCGCCTGCACCTGCGGCAGCAACTGTTCGGCGAAGAAGCGGGCGGTGGCGCGCTTGGCCGCGGCGAACTGGGCATCCGGGTGCTGGCGTGAGGCCAGCGCCTGTTTGGCCAGCAGCCAGCCGCCCAAGGTGAGCCCCATCAGCCTGAGGTAGGGCGTGGCGCCGGCCGCCACGTCGTCGGGATTGTTGGCGCCGGCCAGCCAGAGCGACGTGGTCTGCGCCGCATCGAGCGCATCCTGCAGCCAGGGGGTGATGTGCTTCAGCTCTTCATCCTCGTCGAGGTCGGAGAGCGTCGCGCGCACCTCGCCCAGCAGGTCCTTCCAGTGCTGGCCGCCGTCCATGCCCAGCTTGCGGCCAACGAGGTCCATCGCCTGGATGCCGTTGGTGCCCTCATAGATGGGGGCGATGCGGGCATCGCGCAGATACTGGGCCGCACCCGTTTCCTCGACATAGCCCATGCCGCCGAACACCTGCACGCCAAGGCTGGCGACCTCGACACCGATGTCGGTCGCCCAGGCCTTGGAGATGGGGGTGAGGAGGTCGGCCAGACCCTGGCCAGCCGCATCGCCGGCATGGGCGCGGTCCACCGCGGCGGCGTTCAGATAGACCAGCGCGCGCGATGCCTCGGTGAGCGCCCGCATGGTCATGATGGTGCGGCGCACGTCGGCATGCTCGATGATGCGCACCGGTTCCCGCCCGCCGCCGAACTTCGCCGATTGCACGCGCTGCCTTGCATAATCGAGCGCGTGCTGCATGGCGCCTTCGGCAATGGCGACCCCCTGCAAGCCGACCTGCACGCGGGCATTGTTCATCATGGTGAACATGGCGCGCATGCCGCCATTTTCCGGCCCCACCATCCAGCCAATGCACTGGTCATGGTCGCCAAAGCTCATCGTGCAGGTGGGGGAGGCGTGTATGCCCAGCTTGTCTTCGAGGCCGACGCATTTCAGATCGTTGCGCGTGCCATCGGGCAGGATCTTCGGCACCAGGAACAGGCTGATGCCGCGCGTGCCCGGCGGGCTGTCCGGCGTGCGCGCCAGCACGAGGTGGACGATATTCTCCGCCGCGTCATGCTCGCCCCAGGTGATGAAGATCTTCGTGCCCTTGATGCGCCAGCTGCCATCCGGATTGGGCTCGGCCCGCGACTTCAACGCGCCGACATCGCTGCCCGCCGTGGGCTCGGTGAGGTTCATCGTGCCGGTCCACTCGCCGGTGACCAGCCTGGAGAGGTAGCGGTCCTGAAGCTCCGGGCTGGCATGCGCGGCGAGCGCCTCGATGGCGCCCTGGGACAGCATCATGCACAGCGCGAAGGCCATGTTGGCGCTTGTGATCTGTTCCTGCACCGCCACGGCGACGGCAAAGGGCAGGCCCTGGCCACCGTGGGCCTCCGGTACGCCCAGCCCGGCCCATCCCGCCTCGACATATTGGGCATAGGCCGCCGTGAAGCCTTCGGGCAGCGTCACCACGCCATCGTCCAGCCGCGCGTGCGCCTTGTCGCCGGCCTTGTTCAGCGGCGCGAACACATTGGCGGCCAGCTTGCCCGCCTCGGCGAGGATGGCATCAACGAGGTCGGGAGTCGCATTGGCATAGCCCGGCAGGCGGGCAAGGCCCGGCAGATCGGCGATCACGTCCAGCACGAAGCGCTGTTCGGTGGTGGGGGCGGTGTAGGGCATGGCCAGATCCTGTCGGCTTCCGTTCCTTGTCCTGACCGGTATAGACGCAAGGTCATGGCCCGCAAAAGCCGCATCATCGCCCCCGATCGCGACGGCATTGCCGCAGCGGCGGACGTGTTGCGCAGCGGCGGCCTCGTCGCGGTGCCGACCGAGACCGTCTATGGCCTCGCCGCCCGCGCCGATGACGGCGCGGCGGTGGCCGGCATCTATGCGGCCAAGGGCCGACCCAGCTTCAACCCGCTGATCGTCCATGTCGCGGACGTGGCGATGGCCGAGCGGCTGGCCGAACTGTCCCCGCTGGCCCACGCGCTGGCGGCCCGCTTCTGGCCGGGGCCGCTGACGCTGGTGCTGCCCCGCC
>NZ_WMHO01000026.1 GCF_010994245.1 Sandarakinorhabdus rubra | reverse complement strand
GCGATCGGTCCCAGCGCCAGGCTGGCGCGGCAGGCGGCACGCGGATTGCCCTCGACAGCGCGCTGGCCCGGGCGGCGGCAGGCGGGCGGGCGTGCTGCCAGGTCGAGCCTTGTGCCCGGCGGACACAACAGCGTGCGATCGGCACGCGGGATGGGTGGCACGGCGGTTGCGGGGGCGGCTGCAGCCACTCGCCCAGCCTCGGGCAGATGGCCACACAGGCTGGGGGCAGCGGCGAGCGGTGCTGCGATCAGCAGCTGGAATGTAATGAAAATGATGGCCCGCATTGGGCCCTGCTTAACAGGCCAGAGCTGGAGCGCCCAGCAGCCTTGCGCGCCGGGTAGCGCCGCCGCGTCTCGATCCTGTGGAAGAAGGCGTCAGGCTTCGCGGCGAGCCACACGCTCGCTGCGGACCAGGGCGCGCGGCAGACGGCGTGGGAACGAGCGGCCCGACCACAGCATGCCCAGAAGAACACCGAAGCTCATGCTCATCAGCATCAGCGCCGCGTCGCTGGCCAGCAGCTGGCCGAGGCTCTGTGCAACTGCATCGATCATGGGAACGCCTTTCACTCGTTTACACTTTGATAACCCGCTTGTATCCCAATCTTCACATTGCGTAAAGATGTTTGAAGCAAAATTAATTGGTTAACGCAGGCTTTGATGGCTGTGCTGATGACAGGCCGCACGCCAGCGCATAACCTGTTGGCCATTGCCGGGGAGCCTGCCGATGAACCGCCTGCCGTCGATCGCCGCCAGCCTTGCCGCCCTGGCGCTCGCCAGCGCCGCAGCGGCCACCAATCTTCGTGTGACCCTGCCCACCAGTGGCATCGACGCCACGAACGATGGCCGGGTGATCCTGATCATCACGCCAGATGGCACGAAGGAACCGCGCTACCAGGTGAAGCTGGGGGCGGACGCGCCGCAGGTGTTCGGCGTGACCGTGGACGGGCTGAAGCCCGGCGGCAGCACCGTGATCGGGCGCGGCGTGCTCGGCTATCCGGCCGTCGACATGGCCCAGGTCCCAGCGGGCGATTACTGGGTGCAGGCCGTTTTCCACAAGTACCAGACCTATCATCTTGCGACCGGCCACACGGTCAAGCTGCCGGCCGCGCGCGGCGCCGGGCAGAACTGGCGCGAGGAGCCGGGCAACCTGCTGTCCGAACCGGTGAAGCTGCGGCTTGATCCGGCCAGCAAGGCGCTCGTCACCATTCCGCTGACCAAGGTGATCCCGCCGGTCGAGGAGCCGAAGGACAACGAATATGTCCGCCATTTCAAGATCCGTTCGGAACGCCTGTCAAAGTTCTGGGGAACGGACGTGTTCATCCGCGGCCATGTCCTGGTACCGCGGGATTTCGATCGTCACCCTGAGGCGCGCTACCCATTGATCATCAACCACGGGCATTTTCCGGCCGATTTCGGCGGCTGGCGCACCTCCCCGCCCGACCCGGACCTGAAATGCGAGCCGTCGGCGCGGTTCAACGAACCCTGCTACAACCGGGTCGAGCAGCAGGAGGCGTTCGATTTCTATCGCAAGTGGACCTCTGACAATTTCCCGCGTTTCCTGATCGTCGAGATCGACCACAGCAATCCCTATTATGACGACAGCTATGCGGTGAACTCCGCCAATCTGGGCCCCTATGGCGATGCCATCATGAAGGAGTTCGTGCCGGCGCTGGAGGCGAAGTTCCGTGGGCTTGGCCAGGGCTGGGCGCGCTTCACCTATGGCGGTTCCACCGGCGGCTGGGAGGCGCTGGCCGTGCAGCTCTTCTACCCGGATGATTTCAACGGCGCCTTTGCCGCCTGCCCCGATCCCATTGATTTTCGCCAGTATACCAACATCAACCTGTATGAGGACAAGAACGCCTTCTGGAAGGTGGGCCCGTTCGGCAAGGTCGACCGGCCAGCGCATCGCAACTGGCTGGGCCAGGTCGACTACATGGTGGAGCATGAACAGCGGCTGGAGCTGGTGCTGGGCGACAAGTCACGGTCCGGCCAGCAATATGACATCTGGGAGGCGGTCTATTCCCCGCAGGGGCCCGATGGCTACCCCCAGCGCATCTTCGACAAGCGCACAGGCGTGATCGACCCCAAGGTGGCGGCCTACTGGCGCGAGAATTACGACCTTGTCCACATCATGCGGCGGGACTGGAAGACGCTGGGACCCAAGGTGCGCGACAAGATCTTCCTCTACGCCGGGGACATGGACAATTATTACCTCAACAACGCCGTCTACCTGGCCGAGGATTTCCTCAAGGTCGCCGATCCGCCCTTCCTTGGCGAGATCGCCTATGGCGACCGCGCCGAGCATTGCTGGAACGGCGACCACACGCAGCCCAACCACATCAGCCGCCTGCGCTATCACACCATGTATGTGGACCGTATCCTGAAGCGCATCGAGGCGGCCGCGCCCAAGGGCGCTGACCTGACGAGCTGGCGCCACTGATGAGCGGCGAGACACAACAGGCGGCCCGGCTTCCGATGAAGGGCCTGTACCGGGTGCAATGGAACCAGATGGCCCAGGCGGTGGGCCTGCCCGTGCTGTTCTGGGCCCTGCCATGGCCGCCGCCACTGGCGCTTGTAGGCCTGATCCTGCCGCCGCTGGCACTGGCCCTCAACGGCACCTTCATCGCCTTCATCAAGTGCCCGGCCTGCACGAAGCGCCTGATGGTGAAGGGCCTCACCGTCTTCCCGCGGCGCAAGTGCCCGCACTGCCGGGAGGTGGTGGCCTAGCCCGTCCGCACCCCGCCCACAAAGCTGAAGCCGCGCGGCAGCAGCCGGGCTTCGTGCGCCTGCCGTTCCAGCCCTTCGCGAAAATCCGGATGGGCGAGTTGGATCAGCGCCCGCGCACGTTCCGGGGCGGATTTGCCCTTCAGGTTCACGATGCCATACTCGGTCACCACGTACATCATGTCCGCCCGCGTGGTGGTGACGATGTTGCCCGGTGTCAGGTTGAACACGATCCGGCTGCGCCGCTCGCCGCGCTTGTCGTAGGTGGAGGGCAGGCAGATGAACGATTTGCCGCGCTCGGCCGCATAGGCGCCGCGCACGAACTGGGCCTGGCCGCCGGTGCCGGTCAGATGCCGGTTGCCATCCGATTCCGAGGCCGCCTGGCCGGTGAGATCGATCTGCGTGGTGCTGTTGATGGCCGTCGCCCGGGGGTTCTGCATCACGATGTGCGGGCTGTTGGTATATTCGACCGGGAGGCACAGCAGGTCCTGATTGCGGTCGATCGTGTCATAGAGCGGCTTCGTGCCGGCGGCGAAGGTGAACACCGCCTTGCCCGGATCGAGCCGCTTGTGCGCCCCCGTCACCAGCCCGGCACGATAGAGATCGGCAATGCCATCGGTCAGCATTTCGGTGTGGACGCCCAGGTCCCGGATGCCGGAATGGGCCAGCAGGCTGCACACCGCATTGGGCATGCCGCCGATGCCGATCTGCAGGCAGGCGCCGTCCTCGATCTCGCCGATGATCAGCCGGGCCACCGCCTCGTCCACCGCCGTGGCACCGGCATTGGGCAGTTCCGGCAATGGCGCGTGATCGCCCTCGATCACATAGTCCACCTCGCTCTCGTGGATCGCGCTGCCCTCGCCATAGACATGGGGCAGGCTGGCGCAGGTCTCGATGATCACCAGCCGCGCCCGCTCGATCACCGCGCGCATCCAAAGATTGGAGGGGCCCAGGTTGAACCAGCCATCCTCCAGCGGCCGCGCCTTCACGATCAGGATATCGACGGGATCGAGGAACCGGCGATAATAATCGCTGATCTCTCCCAGGTTGAGCGGCGTGTAGCTGCACCGCCCCTGGGCATGCAGCCCACGGTCATACCCGCTCATGTGCAGGCTCACCATGTGGACATGGCGGCCTTCCGGATCAGCCTCCATCACCGCGCGTGGCCGCATCGACAGCGTGTTGCGGATCTTGATGTCGGCAAGCTCGGTGATGCGCGCCCCCAGCGCCACATCGAACAGGTCCGGCTGGCTGATCACCCCGCCATAATCGAGCCACATGCCCGACCGCACCAGCCCGGCCGCCTCGGCTGCCGTTATCGTCCTCGCCGGCGCCGCCGCCTTGCGCATGATCATCGCGCGTCCCCTTCGCCCCAGAGCCTAGCCGCCCCAGACCGGCAACAGCAAGCACCAGACCAGGCCTCAGGCGCTGGCACTGAACCCTTGCGCCATCGCCTTCATCCCATGCCCGACCTGCGGCACCCTCGCCATCTGGTCCGCCACGAAACGCTGAACGACACCGCCGTCAGTTGCGCTTCGAGAGGCTGGTCTTGGTGATGCCGGCGATGGACGTGATTCCCGTCTGTCGCATCGTGGAGGCCAGTTCCTCGTCGATCAGCCGCAGGGCGGCGTTCACGCCCTCCTCGCCAAAGGCGCCAAGGCCCCAGCAATAGGGCCGGCCGATGCACACCGCCGTGGCGCCCAGCGCGAGCGCCTTGAACACGTCCGTCCCGCGCCGGAAGCCGCCGTCGATCAGGATCGGGATCTTGCCCTTCACCGCCGCCACGATCTCCGGCAGCACGTCGAGCGTGCCGACGAGGCTTTCCTCCGCCCGGCCACCATGGTTGGAGACGATGATGCCATCGACGCCGCGCCTGACGGCAATGGCGGCGTCTTCGGCGGTCATGATGCCTTTGACCAGCAGGCGCTTTTTCGAGACGTCGCGCAGGCGGGCGACATAGTCCCAGGTCAGGCTGTCGCTCTGTCCGGCGAAGATGCCCGCCAGGTCGATGCCGTCGAACATCTTCTTGCGCGAGAAATCATAGCCCGGCCCCTGCCGGTGGCACGCGCCGCAGTCCCGCGTGTCGGCGCGGGCGCCGATGACCTTGGTCTCGCGGCGCATGCCGCCGGCCAGATCGACGGTAAGCACCAGCGCGCCGGCACCCGCCGCATCGGCGCGGGCAGCAATCTTCAGGCCCGCCTCCGGCCGGTTGCTCGTGTAGATCTGCTGCCACACCTCGCCGCCGTGCGCCGCCATCACGTCTTCCAGCGACACGGTGGTGAGGCCGGAGAGGATCTGCAGCGCCTTGCGCTTGCCGGCGGCGCGGGCCGCAGCGGCCTCGCCGTGCGGGTGAAAGGCGCGCTGGCTCGACACTGGGGACAGGATGACGGGCGACGCCAACGGCTTGCCGAACAGCCGGATGGAGAGATCGACGTTGCTGACATCGATCAGCCGCCGCGCCCGCAGGCCCCAGGCATCGAATGCCTGCCGGTTGGAGGTAATGGTGCGATCATCGAGCACGCCACCCGAAAGATAGCCGAAATGCGCCGGCGGAATGTTGCGCCTGGCGATGCTCTCCAGTTCGAACACGTTCAGCGCGTCACTCGCCTTCAGCACCTCGCTGGCAACGCGCTGCTGCGCCAGCGCCGGCAGCCACGCCGCGAGCAGCGGCGACGCCGCCAGAAATCGCAGGAAATGCCGCCGCGATTCAGTCTCTGGCTTGCCCATATCCCCCCCGGAGCGACGCATGCCCGGTTGGAAGGCTAGAGGATCAGGGGCCAATTGCAACGCTGGCCGCACGCGGGGTCTCCGCCGGACAGTCGCTCAGCCCCTGCCCGCCGGAGGACGCCTCTTCCTTTCCTCTCATGGCAAGGAAAAAGGCGCCGCGCCGTTGCCGGCGCTGCGCCTCTAGCCCTCTCCCGCAGGGGGAGAAGGGATGGCTCAGGCGGCCTTTTCGGTGACCATCAGGCGGATGGGCGGCTTGGTGCCGGCGACGACGTCCTTGTCGACCTGGACTTCTTCAACGCCTTCGAGACCTGGCAGGTCGAACATGGTGTCGAGCAGGATGCCTTCCATGATCGACCTGAGGCCGCGCGCGCCGGTCTTGCGTTCGATGGCGCGCTTGGCGATGGCGGAGAGCGCGTCGGTGGTGAAGGTGAGCTTCACGCCCTCCATCTCGAACAGGCGGGCATATTGCTTGACCAGCGCGTTCTTCGGCTCGGTCAGGATCTTCACCAGCGCCGGCTCGTCTAGGTCTTCCAGGGTGGCGATCACCGGCAGGCGGCCGATGAATTCCGGGATGAGGCCAAAGCGCAGCAGGTCTTCCGGCTCGCACTGGCGCAGCAGTTCGCCCACGCGCCGCTCATCGGGCGCCGCCACGTGTGCACCAAAGCCGATGGAGCGGCCCTGCAGCCGGTCCCCGATAATGCGATCGAGGCCGCTGAAGGCGCCGCCGCAGATGAACAGGATGTTGGTGGTGTCGACCTGCAGGAATTCCTGCTGCGGATGCTTGCGGCCACCCTGCGGCGGCACGCTGGCGGTGGTGCCTTCCATGATCTTCAGGAGCGCCTGCTGCACGCCTTCGCCCGACACGTCGCGGGTGATCGACGGATTGTCCGCCTTGCGGCTGATCTTGTCGATCTCATCGATGTAGACGATGCCGCGCTGCGCACGCTCGACATTATAGTCGCTGGCTTGCAGCAGCTTCAGGATGATGTTCTCCACATCCTCGCCCACATAACCGGCTTCGGTCAGCGTGGTGGCATCGGCCATGGTGAACGGCACGTCGAGGATGCGCGCCAGCGTCTGGGCCAGCAGCGTCTTGCCGCAGCCGGTGGGGCCGACGAGCAGGATGTTCGATTTGGCAAGCTCCACCTCGGCGCCCTTGCCGCCATGGTTGAGCCGCTTGTAATGGTTGTGGACGGCGACCGAGAGCACGCGCTTGGCCTGGAATTGGCCGATCACGTAATCATCCAGCACCTTGCAGATCTCGCGCGGGGTCGGCACGTCGCCGGACTTCTTGACCAGCGCCGTCTTGGTTTCCTCGCGGATGATGTCGTTGCACAGCTCCACGCATTCATCGCAGATGAACACCGTCGGCCCGGCGATCAGCTTCCTGACCTCGTGCTGGCTCTTGCCGCAGAAGCTGCAGTAGAGCGTGCCTTTGCTGTCGCCCGTGCCCAGCTTGGTCATGTCCGTCCTTCCTCGCGCCGGTGTGCCCACATGCTCCGGGGCCGGCCATTCGATCGCGGCGGCGCCTGTCACACGCGCGTCGCTGACTCAGTGTAGCGGTGATTCGCGCCTTGCGGCAAGGAAAACGGCTCCGCGGCTGACAGTCGCCCACGGCACGCGTTGCTGCCAGCATGGCAGGACATGCCCCCACGCCGGTTGCTTTCCCATCCTTTTGCCGGCGCCGCGCGGGCGCCGCGCAGCGGCGATCAGGCCGCCAGTGCGTCGCCTTCGGTCGGCTGCGGGCGCTTTTCCATGACCGCGTCCACCAGGCCGAATTCCTTGGCTTCATCGGCGCTCATGAACTTGTCGCGCTCCATGGCATGCTCGATCGTCGCGAGATCCTTGCCGGTGTGCTTGGCATAGAGCTCGTTCATGGTGGAGCGCATGCGCAGGATCTCGCGGGCCTGGATCTCGATGTCGGTCGCCTGGCCCTGCGCGCCGCCCGACGGCTGGTGCACCATGATGCGGGCATATTTCAGCGCCACGCGCTTGCCCGGCGCCCCGGCGGCGAGCAGGAAGCTGCCCATCGAGGCTGCCTGGCCCACGCACACGGTGGCCACGTCCGGGCGGATATACTGCATCGTGTCATAGATCGCCATGCCGGCCGTCACCACCCCGCCCGGCGAGTTGATGTACATGAAGATATCCTTCTTCGGATTCTCCGATTCCAGGAACAGCAGCTGGGCCACGATCAGCGAGGCCATATTGTCTTCCACCGGGCCGTTCACGAACACGATGCGATCGCGCAGCAGGCGCGAGAAAATGTCGAACGAGCGTTCACCGCGGTTCGAGCTTTCGATAACGATGGGAACCAGGCCAGCCTGCGGGGTGATCATGAACGCTCTCCTTGTGCAGCCTAGTTCGGACGTTTGCAGCCCAAGTTCAAGAGGGCAAAGCGCCCACAGCAAAAAGGCCCCGCGCGGGTGGCGGGGCCTTCTCGATTCCGGCTGAGCAGCGTCAGTCGGCCTTCTTGGCAGCCTTCTTCGGCTTGGCCGGGGCTGCAGCGGCCGATTCTGCAGACGCCTCAGCGGCTGCGGCCTTCTTGGCCGGCGCCTTCTTGGCCGGCGCTTCCTTGGCGGGCGCGGCTTCGGCAGCCGGCGCTTCGGCCTTCACCTTCTTCGCGGCGGCCTTCTTGGCCGGCTTGGCGGGCGCGTGATCATGATCGTGATCATGGCCGCAGCCCGGACCATGCACGTGGCCAGTGGGCGTTTCATCGTCGCTCTCGATGGCGGCTTCCAGTTCGGCGCGGGTCACCGCCCGTTCGGTGATGACGGCCTTCTCGATCAGGAAGTCCACCACCTTGTCTTCATACAGCGGCGCGCGCAGCTGCATGGCGGCCATGGCGTTCTCCTGGAAGAACTTCACCACCTTCTGCTGTTCGGCCGGGGCATAGCGGGCGGCTTCCTGGCCAATCAGGCGGTTCATCTCGGCCTGGGAGACGGTGATGCCGTTGCGCTGGCCGATTTCGGACAGCAGCAGGCCGAGGCGAACGCGCCGCACGGCGATGCGGCGATAATCCTCGCGCTCGGCCTCGATCTCGGCCTTGGCGGCAGCCGGATCGGCTTCGCGGGCAGCTTCGGCTTCAAGCGTCTGCCAGATCTGCTCGAACTCGGCATCGACCATGGTTTCGGGCACGTCGAAATCGTGGCGCGCGGCCAGCGTGTCGAGCAGCTTGCGCTTCAGGTAGGTGCGCGACAGGCCACCCAGCTCGGCATCCAGCTGGTCCTTCAGGATTTCCTTCAGCGCATCGAGGCTGTCGATCCCGAAGCCCTTGGCAAATTCGTCATCGATGACGGTCTCGGCCGGCACTTCGACGCCGGTCACCGTGATCTCGAAGCTGGCCGGCTTGCCGGCGAGGTTGGCAGCGCCGTAATCGGCCGGGAAGGTCACGCTGATGGTGCGCTGTTCATTGGCCTTGGCGCCCACCAGCTGGTCTTCAAAGCCGGGGATGAGCTGGCCGGAGCCGAGCTTGACGCGCATGCCCTCGCCCTTGCCGCCATCAAAGGCAACGCCATCCACCTTGCCTTCGAAATCGATGATCACGGTGTCGCCGAGCTTGGCCTTGTGCTTGGCCGGCGCCGGCTCAGTGCGCTGCGCCGATTCGGCGAGGCGGGCGAGCGCTGAATCCATCGCGGCATCGTCGGCCGGCACCACCAGCTTTTCCAGCGCCAAATCGTCGATCTTCACGTCCTCGATGGTCGGCAGGATCTCGAGGGAGACGGTGAAGCGGGCATCGCCATCGTCCGGCAGTTCGCCATCCACGTCGACCTGCGGCTGGGTGGCGGGGCGCAGGCCATGATCGGCGATCACCTTGTTGACGCCGTCGTTCAGCGCCGCCTGCAGGGCCTCGCCGCGCAGGGCCGGCCCATGCATCTTCTTGACGAGGTTGGGCGGCACCTTGCCGGGGCGGAAACCGGGCATCTTGATGGTCTTCGACACCTCGGCCAGGCGGGCATCGACCCGGGCGGCAATGGCATCGGCCGGGATCAGCAGCGAATAAGCGCGGCGCAAGCCCTGGTTGGTGATCTCGGCAATCTGCATCGAAAAAACCCGTCTCTCGAAAATCGTCTGTGGTGGCCGCCTGCGAAGTGGCGGCTGGTGCGGGCGAAGGGACTCGAACCCCCACGTCTTTCGACACCGGAACCTAAATCCGGCGCGTCTACCAATTCCGCCACGCCCGCAGCCTTGGGGCCGGTGAGCGCCCGCCTATAGCAGCGTGCGAGGCGAGTGCAAGAGAAGGCACGGATGCGCGAGCCCGCGGCCGGATTTGCCGTTGAGGCCGCCAGCGTTCAGACGGCCACCATCGCCACCGCTGTGCCGGCCGACCCCGCAAGCAGCAGCAGCGCGACGGAGGCGAACAGCCGCCGCCGATCCTGCGCCGAGCCGACAAAGCGGCGGATCAGCGGGTGGCTGCTGTCTCCGGCGCGGGCCCAGGCCATCAGCGCCACCCACAGGGCAAAGGAAAACAGCGACAGGATGTTGAGCGCCGCCAGCAACCGGCGATCGGGATGGCGATCGACATAGGCGACGATGGCCGGCAGGAAATTGAACACGCACAGCGCCACGAAGATCCATGCCGCGATGGACACCATGCCTGTGGACACCAACGAAGGGTCTGCACCGATGGCTTCTGCAACCATACCGCCTCCCACGCTGTGGCGCGCGCAGCGGCCACCGTGCCAGGTGTGCGGTCCCTCCCCCCAAACCCGGGGGACTCACCACCTTTGGTGAAGGCATGGTTAACGAATTGTTGACTGCAGGCAAATGAATAAGTGCCCACAGCTTATGCAGACTGTGGACAAATGGCCCCCAAACCTACCCGGTCGGATCAGCCCAGCAACCAGGTCCGCAGGATCAGGCCAACCGTGCCGACAACGGCCACCCCGGCGCCCCACAGCGCCACGAACCAGGCCAGCCGGCGGGCGCGGGATGGCTCAGGCCCAGAGTTAGGCATATCCCTCTGCCCCGACCTTGCCGCGGAACAGCCAATAGGCATAGCCCGTGTAGCCCAGGATCACCGGCAGCAGCGCGCCCACCCCCACCAGCATGAACGCTTGGGCATTCGCCGCCGTAGCCGCCTGCCAGATCGTCACTTGGCCGGGCACCGCCCACGGGAAGATCGAGATGCCCAGGCCAATGAAGGTGAGCAGGAACAGCGCCTGCGCGAGCAGGAAGGGTGCCACTTCGGCGCGCCGCTTCAGCGCCCGGATGAAGGCGATGCCGGCCACCGCGACCAGGATCGGCACAGGCGCCGAATAATAGAGGCCCGGCACCTCGAACCAGTGGCTGAAATAATCGTGGTTGAGGAACGGCGTCGCGAGGCTGACCGCGGCAATGGCGGCGATGCTGGCCGCCCCACCCCGCCACGCCATGCGATAGGCATGGTCCTGCACGGCGCCTTCCGTGCGCCAGATCAGCCAGCAGGCCCCCAGCAGCGCATAGGCTGCCACAACCGAGGCCCCGGTGAGCAGCGAGAAGGGCGACAGCCAGTCCCACCATCCGCCGGCATAGCTGCGTCCGTCGACCTTCACGCCCTGCAGGATGGCGCCCAGGATCACCCCCTGCGCGAAGGCCGCCAGCGTCGACCCGCCGAAAAAGGCGAAATCCCACAACCAGATGCGGGTGGTGCGCGCGCGATACTTGAAGGCGACGCCGCGGAAGATGAGGCCCAGCAGCATGGCAATCAGCGGCGCATAGACGGCCGGCATCAGGATCGCGTAGGCCAGCGGGAAGGCCGCGAACACGCCGCCGCCGCCCAGCACCAGCCAGGTCTGGTTGGCGTCCCACACCGGCTTGATTGTGGCAATCGCGGTCTCGCGCTCGGCCCCCGGCGCCATCACGGGAAACAATATGCCGATGCCCAGATCGAACCCATCGGTGACGACATAGATGAAGATCGCCGTGCCGATGATGCCGGCCCACACCAGGGTCAGGAAGGGATCTCCGGGCATCGGCTCATTCCGCCAGCTGGAAGCCGAAGGGGGCATCCGGCGGCAGGCTGCCGACATCGGCCGCCTGTTCCTTCGACGGGCCCTGCTCCCCGGGGTTGGGCTCACCCGCCATCAGCTTCAGGATGAACCAGGTGCCAACGCCAAACACGAAGAAATAGACGATGATGAAGGCGATCAGCGAGGCCGCCACCGCCGGCGCCGCCAGCGGCGAAGCGCTTTCGGCGGTGCGCATCAGGCCGAACACGGTGAACGGCTGGCGACCGGTTTCGGTGGTGATCCACCCCGCCAGCACCGCAACGAAGCCGGCCGGGCCCATGGCCAGCGCCAGCCGATGGTGCCAGGCATTATCGAACAGCCTGCCGCGCACGGCGTTGAACGCCGCCCAGCCGCCGAGCAGCAGCATTAGCAGCCCCAAGCCCACCATCACGCGGAAGGCATAGAAGGGAAAGGCCACCTTGGCGCGGTTCTCCGGCGCCACCTTGTCGAGGCCCGTGGTCGGCGCCTCGATGCTGTGCTTCAGCACCAGGCTGCCGATGGCCGGGATCTCGACCTTGTGGCGCATCACCTGCGCCGCATCGTCGGGCACGCCGAACAGGATCAGCGGCGCAGCGCGATCGTGGCTTTCATAATGGCCTTCCATGGCGGCGATCTTGGCCGGCTGGTGCTGGAGCGTGTTCACGCCATGCTCGTGCCCGGCAAAGATCTGCAATGGCGCCGTGACCGCCACCATCCCCATCGCCATGGCAAACATGATCTTGGTTGCCGGCTGCGCGGCACGGCCCAGCCTGCGGTCCTTCAGCAGGTGGAAGGCGCCCACCGCGCCGACCACCAGCGCCGTGGTGAGATACGCGCCCAGCAGCGTGTGGGCGAGGCGATAGGGCATGGACGGGTTGAACACCACGGCCAGCCAATCGGTGGCATAGAATTGCCCATTGGGCGCAATGCCATAGCCCTGCGGCGTCTGCATCCAGCTGTTCACCACGATGATCCAGAACGCCGAAACGGTGGTGCCAAAGGCCACCAGGCAGGTGGCGAGGAAGTGCAGCTTCTTGCCGACCCGGTCCAGCCCGAACAGCATGACGCCCAGGAAGCCCGATTCCAGGAAGAAGGCCGACAGCACCTCATAGGCCATCAGGGGCCCGATGACCGGCCCGGCGCGATCGGAGAACACCGACCAGTTGCTGCCGAACTGATAGGCCATGACGATGCCGGAGACGACGCCCATGCCAAAGGCGATGGCGAAGATTTTCAGCCAATAGCGGAACAGCTGCAGATAGACGTCGCGCCCGGTCTTCAGCCACAGCCCTTCCAGCACGGCGAGATAGCTGGCCAACCCGATCGAGAAGGCCGGAAAGATGAAGTGGAAGGACACCGTGAAGGCGAACTGGAAGCGGGCCAGCGACAGGGCAGACATATCGTCGAACATGGTGACCAACTGGCTCCTTCCCGCTGTGGACCAAGCCCTGTAGAGGCGCGCGGGACAAACAGGCAAATGCAGCAGCGGGCTCTTACGGGAATCTATGGCGACAGACATTGAAATTGCACGGGCAGCGACACTGCGCCCCATCCGGGAGATTGCGGAAGGCATCGGCCTTCCCGAAACCGCAATCGAACCACACGGCCAGTTGATCGCCAAGCTGGCGCCGGCCAAGCTGGCAACGCTCGCGGGGCAGCCGCAAGGCAAGCTGGTGCTGGTGACGGCCGTGAACCCCACGCCAGCCGGCGAAGGCAAGACCACCACCACCATCGGGCTGGCGGATGCCCTCAAGCGCATCGGCCGCCGGGCGGTGATCGCCTTGCGGGAGCCGAGCCTGGGGCCGGTGTTCGGGCGCAAGGGCGGCGCCACGGGCGGCGGCCAGGCCCAGGTGGTGCCGATGGAGAAGATCAACCTCCATTTCACCGGCGATTTCCACGCCATTACATCGGCGCACAATCTGCTCGCCGCGATGATCGACAATGCCGTACATTTCGGCACCGCCATGCCATCGGGCGCGCCGATCAACCCGCGCAGCATCAGCTGGAAGCGGGTGATGGACATGAACGACCGGGCGCTGCGGCAACTCGTGTCCGGCCTTGGCACCGGAAACCACCCGCTGCGCGAAACCGGCTTCGACATCACCGTCGCCTCCGAAGTGATGGCCATCCTGTGCCTGGCGGAGGACATGGCTGACCTTCAAGCCCGGCTTGCCCGTATCCGGGTGGCGCGGGACACGGCGGGCAATCCGGTGACCGCCGGCGATGTCGGCGCGGCCGGCGCCATGGCGGCATTGCTGTTGGAGGCCATGCAGCCCAACCTGGTGCAGTCGATCCACGGCACCCCGGCCTTCGTGCACGGTGGGCCGTTCGCCAACATTGCCCATGGCTGTAACAGCGTGATCGCCACCCGCGCCGCGCTGGCACTGGGCGAGTTCGCGGTGACCGAAGCCGGCTTCGGGGCAGACCTGGGCGCCGAGAAATTCGCCCACATCAAGTGCCGCTCGGCCGGCCTCGCCCCGGCCGTGGCGGTGGTGGTGGCAACGGTGCGCGCGCTGAAATATCACGGCGGGATGGCGCTCGCCGATCTGGGCAAACCGGACGCCCATGCCCTGCAGCAAGGCCTTGAAGTGCTGGCCCGCCATGTCGAGAATCTGCACAGCCTGGGTCTGCCGGTTGCGGTTGCCATCAACGCCTTCAACACCGACATGGCCGAAGAACAGGCCCAGGTGCTCAGCCATTGTCGGGATGCCTTGGGGGTGGAAGCCCACCTGTGCCGGCACTGGGCCGACGGACCGGCCGGGGCGGAGGACCTGGCCCACGCCGTGGCCAGACTGGCCGATGCCAACACGGATCCGATGGCCCGCTTCACGCCGCTCTATGCCACCGGCACCGACGTGTTCGATGCGCTCACCACGGTGGCCACCCGCATCCACCGCGCCGCCCATGTCACGCTCTCGCCGGCCGCTCACAAGCAGCTCGCTGCCCTGCGCCACGAGGGGCTGTCCAACCTCCCCGTCTGCATCGCGAAGACGCCCTACAGCTTCACCGCCGATGAAAAGGTGCGCGGCGCGGTCTTTGGCCATGATCTGCCGGTGCGGGAACTGCGGCTGGCGGCCGGCGCCGGCTTCATCGTCGCGCTGTGTGGGGAAATCGCCACCATGCCGGGCCTGCCCAAGGTGCCGTCGGCCATCGGCATCCATCTCGATGCGGAAGGCCGTATAGAGGGACTGAGCTGAGGAGCATGGACATGATCAGGGCGCAGTTCTGGATGGGCTGGGCGGCGGGTGTGGCAACCCTTTCGGCCTCGGCCGTGAGCGCCGTTCCACCACCACCGCAAGCCCAGGAACTGGCGATAACCCTGCCGGCCAATCAGTGCCGGCAGCCGCTGTCGGGGACCGTGCGCGCCTACGCGCAGCCGGTCCATGGCCTTGTCGTTGACGGCCCGACCGTGCTGCGGGTGCTGGCCGACGATCCCGATCCGGCGTTGCTGATCGACGTCACGCACAATGACGACGAAGCAGACCTGCGCCCCGTGGTGACTGGCGCTGGGCTGGCCGGCACCGACCTGAGCATCGCGCTGCCGGCGGCTGGTCGCTATCGGCTGCGCGTGCTGATAACCGGCGATGCCGCGCGCCGGGGCCGCAGCATCGCCTATCGCCTGAGCCTGTCACGAGCGATGGAATCGGGTGCGCCCGAGTGCCCGTCCCCGCCCTGAGGCCTCAGCCGCCGGTCAGCAGCGCATCGACAATGACATAGCGTTCCGGCCCGAAGCGGATCAGCACCTCGTCGCCGCGGCGTTCGAAGGCGAATTTCCAGGCTGCCGAACCATCCGATTGCGCGCTGTCGGCCCCGGTGGGCGTGGTGCCCTTGAAGAAGATGGCACGCTTGCGGCCGTCGGGTTTGCTCACCTCGACGAGATGGCTGCCCGCTTCTCCCCAATTGCGCTTCACACCGACCGGGCAGCTGCCCGACGGCATGCTGCCATCGAAGCTGCACTTGATCGAAGCGGTGGCGTTGTAATCGGTGCCGGCAACCAGCGCGTCGCCGGTGGCGGCGGGTGTCGCCATGCCCTGGTTGGCATCGCCCATCGGGATGGAAATGACGCGCACGCCCTCCACTTTCGCCACCACGGTCCCGCCAACGGCGGCCGCCGATTCCGCCGTGGGACATCCCACCAGCACCGCGCCGTCATCAAGCCAGTTGGCCGTGGCGGCGCTCTCGCCCAGCCGTCGGCAGGGATCGCCAGCCTTGGGATAGCCGTCGCCAAATGGCGCCAGACTGGCCGGGATATCGATCTTGATCGTCACATTCTCCGGCGGGGCGGACGTGGGACTGGTATCGGCCGCCGAGGGAGCCTGCTGGCCACAGGCCGTCAGCAGGGCCGCGCCGGCCAGCAATGCGAGCGTGAAACGGGTTGGGTTCGCGATCATCAACTGTCTCCCTCCGGACCAGCTGGATGGACATGGCAGATGTCGTGCCACGACAGGCCAGGGCGCACATCACAACTATACAGCACGACCATATGTCCAACTACAGCGCCATCTCCGGCCAGGCCGCGGGCGGGAACGCAGGCAGCATCAAGCCACAAGCACGCAGCTGGCAGCACCCTGGCGCCAGCACCGACCGACCTTCACCTGAACGTTATTGAGTGGGGGGGTCGTTGGCGCAAGCGCATCGCCGGCCAATATGTCGGCAGCGCCTGCCAAATGGGGCGGCCCTTCCTGCCCGGCCTACAATCGCTCCAGCTTCAGCCAGCGCCGGTCACCGGCCCAGGCCCGCTTGAAGGCGGCCTCGGCAGCGGCGGCCTCAAGCCTGTGCCCGGCGGCCGCCTCGCTGCGGGCAAGGCCATAGAGCGCCCAGCCGTTGCCCGGCGTCTCGACCAGCGCGGCCTTGAAGGCGGCGATCGCCCCGGCCTGGTCTCCGGCAAGGTGCAGCGCCGCGCCCAGCGACTGGTTCACCGGATAATGCCAGTAGCTCGGCTCCATGTAGGGGATGGTCGCCGCTATGGTGGCGGCGGCGCGGAACTGGCTGGCAGCGGCGCGATAATCCCTGTGCGCCATCGCCCAGCGCCCGCGTGCCACGCCACTGGCCACATCGATCAGATCGGGCAGCGGGACTGCCTGATCAATCAGCGTCCTGGCGCCGGGATGGGATTTCAGCGCCGCCATCGCCGCCAGCTCGGCATCGAAACCAGCCCGGTCCGAAAGCGTGGCAAGGGCCGTGGCGCGGGCGAAGTGGCGCATGGCAAGCGCCAGCGGCAACCGCACATCGGGCGCCGGCATCGCCAATATCTGTTCCGGCGTGCCGATCATCGCCATGGCCTGGAAGGGCGCGGCGTCCACCGCCTGCACCGTGCCCAGCGCCGCCGACGTCTCGAGATCGAGCAGGCTGCCCAGCCGCGCCGCCTCGCGCGATGCGGTGGCCATGTCGCCTGCCATCAGCGCGGAGGTGACGACGAAATGCAGATTGTGGGGATAATAGGCATAACGCAGCATCCCGCGGTCACCGGTGGTGGCGATCCACGCCTCGTCGGCCCGGGCGGCGGCGATGTTGACGGCGATGGAATCGGCATAGCGACCGCGCCGGTGCCAGATGTGGGACGGCATGTGGACAAGGTGCCCGGCGCTGGCGGGCCGCGCCTTGTCCAACCGGTCGGCCGCGGCCTCGGCCTTCTGGGGCGCCACCGCCTCCATCATGTGGACATAAAGATGCGCGGCCTGCGGATGGGCGGGGCTGCGGGCCAGCACCGCCTCCAGCAGGCGCACTGCCTCGGCGCTGCGTCCCACCGGCTTGCCGTCGGCCAGCCAGTAATTCCATGGGGACGTGTCCATCACCGCCTCTGCGGCGAGCACGGCGACATCATCATCGCCCGGGAAGCGCGCCGCCACCGCCAGCATGGCATCGGCATAGGCGGCATCCAGCGCAGCACGGTCGGCCGCCTCATCGCGGCTGTAGCGGGTGGCCAGCGCCTCGATCATCGCCTGTTCCAGCGGCGAGGCGCCCGCCTTCAGCGCCTGCGCCCGATCCAGCGCCGCCAGCGCCGCGCCGCGATCGCGCCCGTCCATCGGC
>NZ_WMHO01000259.1 GCF_010994245.1 Sandarakinorhabdus rubra | reverse complement strand
GGCCTCCGGCTGCGGCACGGCGGCGCGCGGGTGGGCCAGCACATCCACCAGCAGGCCGGCGCCCAGCGTCGCCAGCTCCGCAAACAGCTCGCCGCTCGTCTTCCGGTCAACCGGCGTGGCGGCGCTGGCCAGCATCGCCCCGGTATCGAGGCCTTCGTCCATCTGCATGATGGTGACGCCGGTGGTGGCATCGCCGGCCAGGATGGCATGCTGGATCGGCGCCGCACCGCGCCAGCGCGGCAGCATTGAGCCATGGATGTTGAGACAGCCAAGCCGGGGCGCCGCCAGCACTGGCGGCGGCAGGATCAGGCCATAGGCCGCCACCGTGGCCACGTCGGCGCTGGCGGCAACCTCCAGAAACTGGGCGACGGCGGCCGGATCGCGGAACGTTTTCGGGCAGAACACCGGGACGCCCAGCGCCTCGGCGCGCAGCTGCACAGGGCTTTGCTGCAGCTGCCGCCCGCGCCCTGCCGGCTTGGGGGCGCGCGTATAGACGGCGATGACCTCGTGCCCCGCCGCCATCAATGCATCGAGCGCCGGTACCGCAAAAAAAGGCGTGCCCATGTGGATGATCCGCATGGACACGCCTGTTATCGGGTGAAGCGCGTGGCGGGAAGGGGCCTCAGCGGCCCATCACCATGGTGACGGCGCGGCGGTTCTGAGCAAAGCTGGCTTCGTCGGTGCCGGCCACGGCCGGGCGTTCCTTGCCATAGGAAATGGTGCTCAGCCGGTCGACCGCCACCCCTTGCGCGGCGAGGAAATTCTTCGCCGAGTTGGCGCGCCGTTCGCCCAGCGCCAGGTTGTATTCGCGAGTGCCGCGCTCGTCGCAGTGGCCTTCCAGCGTCACCCGCACCGACGGATTGGCCTTCAGCCATTCGGCATGGCGGGCCAGCACGGCGCGCGCTTCGCCATCCAGTTCGTAGCTGTCGTAGGCGAACAGCACCGTGTCGGTGCCCGCCTTGTTGCGCAGGTCTTCCTGGCTGCCGGCGGGGATGCCGGTACTGGCCACCGGCGCCACTGGGGCCGCGGCGGCGGGCGCTTCCGGACGGGCTGAGGTGGGTGGCGCCTGGACGGCGGCCACTTCTTCCTTCTTGGACGCGCAGGCAGCAAGCGTCAGGCTGATCCCGGCAAGCAGGGCGATGCGAAACTTATTGCGGTGCATGACAGGTTCCTTTCCAAGCTCAGCAATGACGGCAAGCTATTGCATTCATGTAACAGTGTGCCGCCATTACGGCAACAAGGGTGACCAGGCCGGATCGGAGGCATCGAGCGGCGTTGCGAGCCGCCGCTCATTCAGCCCGGAAATATCCACCGACCACAGGCCGGATCGCCCCGCCCGATCCGAACGGGAAAACAGGATCACCCGGCCGTTGGGCGACCATGACGGACCCTCATCCTGATAGCCGTTGGTGAGCAGCCGCTCGCCGCTGCCATCGGGGCGCATCACGCCAATGCCGAAGCGCCCGCCGCCGATGCGGGTGAAGGCGACATAATCGCCGCGCGGACTCCACACCGGGCTGGCCGACCGGCCTTCGCCAAAGCTGATGCGGCGCTGGCCGCTGCCATCGGCATTCATCACATAGAGTTGCTGGCTGCCGCCGCGATCGCTTTCGAAGACGATCTGGCGGCCATCGGGCGAAAAGCTGGGCGAAGTGTCAATGCCCGGGGCGGTGGTCAGCCGCACGGACTGGCGGGTGGCGATGTCGTGGCGCCAGATGTCGGTGTTGCCGCCCACCGCCATCGAATAAACGAGGCTCTGGCCATCGGGGGAGAAACGCGGCGCGAAGCTCATGCCGTTGAAATCGCCAACCGCCTGCTGCCGGCCGCTGCCCAGCGTGTAGAGCCAGACGCGCGGCCGATTGTTCTCGAAGCTCATGTAGGTGATGGTCTGCTGCGCCGGCGCAAAGCGGGGCGTGAGCACCAGGTTCTGCCCGGAGGTGAGGAAGCGGTGCTGGGCGCCATCCTGGTCCATGATGGCGAGCCGCTTGATGCGTTTCGTGCGCGGGCCGGTTTCGCTGATGTAGACGATGCGGCTGTCGAAATAGCCGCTCTCCCCGGTCAGCCGCGTGTAGACAAGATCGGCGCACTTGTGGGCAGCGCGCCGCCAGCCGGCGGCCGTGGTGGCAAAGCCGGCCCGCGCGATTTCGCTGCCGGCAAACACGTCATAGGCATAACAGGCAAGCGTAAGGCCGCCATCGGGATTGGCCGTGACGGTGCCGGTGACCAGCGCCTGCGCCGCGATGGTGCGCCAGGCGGCAAACTCGGGCTTCAGCACATCATCGATGTCCACCGTGGTGGTGAAGGCGGCCGGATCGAGGGGGCGGAACAGGCCCGAGGATTTCAGATCATTGGCGATCACCTGCGCTACGCGTTCGCCCAGCTGGGTGGTGGTGCCGGCCTCGGTGGTGCCGCCGTTGCCCGGCGCGAAGGCCGGCACGGCGATTGGCATCGGCTGGGTCAGCCCGGCGTTGATGTCGACCCTCAGTGGCCCGGCTGCAGCAGGCGGCGCGGTATCCTGAGCGAAGACAGGGCCGGTGAAAGCCAAGGCCAGCAGGCAGGGAATCAGTCGCATAGCCCGTTCATATCAGGGCCCGGGGATGAACGGCAGTTAAACCGGCCTCGGTCCGCCCCGCCTTCAGGTCATTTCCTCGGGATCGAAATTGATCTCGACCTTGGCCCACAGGTCATAGAGTTCGGCCGGCAGCTTCAGCGGCTGGCAGCGCAGCACGGCGCGGCGCGCGGTTTCGGCAAAGGCCCGGGCATAATCGGCATTGGCCGCGGTCTGCCCGGTTGGCGTACCGGCCTCCGGCAGACCGATCACCCGGCCATCGCGGCCATATTGCACCTGCACCAGCACCGTCATGCGGCGCACGTCGCGCCCACCCACCGGCGGGTTCCAGCACGGCGCCACCTGGGCGCGTATGGCCTGGGCCAGCGTCGCGGCGGCGCGCGGGTCAACGGTTGCGGTCTTCGGCGCCGCAGCGTTCAACTCCTTCGCAAGCCTGGAGGTGTCGAGCGTCTTCTGCGGCGCCTTGGGCAGCGCCTTGTCGATCAGGCTGGCCAGGCTGGAGGTGTCGAGTGCGGTGGGCGGGGCCTTGACCGGCGCGGATCTCGGCTTCGCTTCCGGCTTTGGCTTCACCGGTTCGGGCGGCGGCACCGCATCGGCGCGCACCGGTTCGGGCGCCGGCGCCGCATCGGCGGGCTCGGCAGCGGCA
>NZ_WMHO01000258.1 GCF_010994245.1 Sandarakinorhabdus rubra | reverse complement strand
GCCGGCCGCGCGCATCGCCAGCCTGTCGGCCCGGCTGCGGCCGGGCAGCGCCATCGACCGTGCGGCGCTGGCCGCCAAGCTCGCCGCCAATGGCTATGTGCGAGTCGATACGGTGGTGGAGCCGGGCGAATATGCCCTGCGCGGCGGCCTTGTGGACGTCATGCCGTCGGGGCAGGAGTTTGCACTGCGTCTCGACTTCTTTGGCGACGAGATTGAAACTATACGAAAATTCGATCCAGCGACGCAGCGCAGCCTGGGGCCGGCCGAGGGCTTTGATCTGCTGCCGGTGTCGGAGGTGCTGCTGGATGCCGATCGGGTGCGCGCCTTCCGGGCCGGCTGGCTGGAGCGGTTCGGCGCCACCGCCACCGGCGATCCGCTCTATGAAGCAGTGAGCGACGGGCGGCGGCTGGCCGGCATGGAGCATTGGCTGCCACTGTTCGAACCCGGCCTCGTCACGCTGTTCGACTGGCTGGGCCCCGATGACGTGGTGCTGGAAGGCCCCGGCGCCGACAAGGCCGCGGCCGACCGTTTCGAGGCGATCGCCGACTATCACGACAACCGCATCGCCGCGCTGTCGGCCAAGAAGGGCAGCTATCGCCCGCTGCCAGCTGATGCGCTCTATCTGGCGCCGGAGGAATGGCGCCAGCGCCGCGCCGCCCATGCCGTGCACGCCGCATCCCCTCACGCCGTGCCCGACGGCACGCGCGATGCCATCGATTGCGATGCCGTGCCGGCACGCGATTTCGCCCCGGAGCGGGTGGCGCAGGCCAATGGCGGCCCGCCGGTCTATACCGCGATCAAGACGCATGTGGAAAGCCGCCGCGCCGCCGGTGAGCGGGTGATCCTGGCCAGCTATTCGGCCGGCGCCCGCGAACGGCTGCGGGGCCTGCTGGCTGATGAGGGGATCGAGCGGTTGGCGCTCGCCGATCACTGGCAGGAGGCACTGGGCGCCACCGCGACGGGGCACATCGCGCTGACCGTACTGCCGCTGGAACACGGCTTCACCCGCTCCACACCGCACCCGCCGCTCCATGTGCTGACCGAGCAGGACATGCTGGGTGACCGGCTGGTCAGGAAGGCACGCTCGGCCCGCAAGGCCGATGCCTTCATGGCGGAACTGGCGATGCTGACGCCGGGCGATCTCATCGTCCACCGCGATCACGGCATCGGGCGTTACGATGGCCTGATCGCCATCCCCATCGGCGGCAAGCCGCACGACTGCGTCGCACTGAGCTATGACGGCGGCGACAAGCTTTACGTGCCGGTCGAGAATATCGACGTGCTCAGCCGCTATGGCAGCGACAGCGAAGGCGTTGGCCTCGACAAGCTGGGCGGCGTCGCCTGGAGCCAGCGCAAGGCGCGGATGAAGAACCGCATCCGCGAGATTGCCGGCGAACTGCTGGCGACCGCGGCGGCGCGGGCCCTGCGCGAGGGCGAGCCGGTGAGCATCGATGCCCATGGCATGGCCGCCTTTGTCGACCGCTTCCCCTATGCCGAGACCGACGACCAGTTGAAGGCCATCGGCGACGTGCTCGACGATCTCACCTCCGGCAAGCCGATGGACCGGCTGGTGTGCGGCGATGTCGGCTTCGGCAAGACGGAGGTGGCGCTGCGCGCTGCCTATGCCGCCGCGCTGTCGGGCATGCAGGTGGCGGTGGTCTGCCCGACCACGCTGCTGGCGCGCCAGCATGTGCAGAATTTCCGCGAGCGCTTTGCCGGCTTGCCGGTGCAGGTGCGCCACCTCTCCCGACTGGTCAGCGCAAACGACGCGCGCGCTGCACGGGAGGGTCTGGCAGATGGCACCGTGGACATCGTGGTCGGCACCCACGCGCTGCTCGCCAAGGGGGTGGAGTTCAAGCGGTTGGGGCTGGTGATCGTCGACGAGGAACAGCGTTTCGGCGTCGTCCACAAGGAACGGCTGAAGGCGCTGAAGGCCGATGTCCATGTGCTCACGCTCACCGCCACGCCGATCCCGCGCACCCTGCAGATGGCCCTGACCGGCCTGCGCGAGATGTCGATCATCGCTACCCCGCCGGTCGACCGGCTGGCGGTGCGCACCTATGTCATGCCATTCGATCCGGTGGTGATCCGCGAGGCGCTGCTGCGTGAACATTATCGCGGCGGCCAGAGCTTCATCGTGGTGCCGCGCATCAGCGACCTGGCCGACGTGGAGGAGTATCTGCGCACCGAGGTGCCGGAGGTGCGCCCGATCACGGCCCACGGGCAGATGGCGCCATCCGAGGTCGAGGAGCGGATGAGCGCCTTCTACGACAAGCGCCACGACGTGCTGCTGTCGACCACCATCATCGAATCCGGCCTCGACATTCCGTCGGCCAACACGCTGATCGTCCACCGTGCCGACCGCTTCGGGCTGGCCCAGCTCTACCAGATCCGGGGCCGCGTCGGCCGCGGCAAGACCCGCGCCTATGCCTATCTCACGACAGCCGCCGGGGAGACCATCACCGAGGGCGCCGAGCGTCGCCTGCAGGTCCTTTCCCAACTCGACACGCTGGGCGCCGGCTTCCAGCTGGCCAGCCACGATCTCGACCAGCGCGGCGCCGGCAATCTGCTGGGCGATGAACAATCGGGCCATATCAAGGAGATCGGCTTCGAGCTCTACCAGTCGATGCTGGAGGAGGCGATCCTGGAAGCGCGCGCCGAAGCCGCGGGCATGAAGCCGCCGACGGAGGCCTTCTCGCCCCAGATCACCGCCGAGGTGCCGATCCTGATCCCGGACCACTATGTCCCCGACTTGAATGTCCGCATGGCCCTCTATCGACGGCTGAACGAGATGAGCGGACGCGCCGACATCGATGGCCTGGCCGCCGAGATGATCGACCGCTTCGGCCCGCTGCCGCCCGAGGCGGAAAATCTGCTGACCGTCATCGAGATCAAGCTGGCCTGCGTGGCGGCCGGTGTCGCCAAGCTGGAAGCCGGGCGCAAAGGCGCGCTGGTCAGCTTCCAGGCCGACCGCTTCGCCAATCCTGATGGCCTGATGGACTATATCGCCAGGCTCGGCGCGCGTGCCAAGGTGCGGCCCGACCAGAAACTGTTCATCGCCGCCGACTGGGGCGATGACCGCACCCGGCTTAAGGGCGCGCTGGCCATCGCGTCGTCGCTGTCGAAGCTGGCGGCCGGCGCGCGGCTCAAGCCGGCAGCAGCGGCGCAACCGACCGCACGTACCCCGCTGCCGGCGCGCCCGGCGGTGTTCCGCTCGAAACTCG
>NZ_WMHO01000257.1 GCF_010994245.1 Sandarakinorhabdus rubra | reverse complement strand
GCTTCGAGTGCAGCGCGCACGATGTGGGCGCGGGTGGTGCCGCCCGACAGGCCGCAGATCAGCCCGCGCGCGTCTGGCGCCCAGTGCGGCGCGCCCAGCCCGGCCAGCGCCGGCACGAAGCTGACGCCGCCATTGTCGGGCACGCTTTGCGCCAGCGTTTCGCTGTCAGCGCTGTCGGCCAGCAGCCCCAGCCCGTCGCGCAGCCACTGGATGGCCGATCCGGCCACGAAGATGGCGCCTTCCAGCGCATAGGCTGGTTCGCCGCCCAGCCGCCACGCCACGGTGGCCAGCAGGCGGTGGCGCGAGACCGGCGGCGCCGCGCCGGCATGAGCGAGAAGGAAACAGCCTGTGCCATAAGTGGCCTTCAGCATGCCGGCCGCAAGGCAGCCCTGCCCAATGGCGGCGGCCTGCTGATCGCCGGCGGCGCCGGTGATGGGAATGGCGCGCCCCGCCACCTGCGCCACGGCCAGTGGGCGTTGCGGATCGCTGGCGCAATCGACGATGGCCGGCAAGGCGGCGGCCGGCACGCCAAACAGGCTGATGAGCCCTTCATCCCACTGGCAGGTGCCCAGATCCATCAGCAGCGTGCGGCTGGCGTTGGTGGCATCGGTGACATGAACCGCGCCGCCCGACAGGTTCCAGATCAGCCAGCTTTCCACCGTGCCCACGGCCAGCCGACCATCACGCGCGGCGTCGGCCACCATCGGCCAGTTGTCCAGCGCCCAGCGGAACTTGGTGCCCGAGAAATAGGGATCGAGCAGCAGGCCGGTCTTGGCCTGCACCCTGGCTTCCAGGCCCTGATCCGCCTCCTTCAGTGCGGCGCAGAAGTCGGCGGTGCGCCGGTCCTGCCAGACGATGGCGCGAGACAACGGCTCGCCAGTGCCGCGATCCCAGAAACAGATGGTCTCGCGCTGGTTGGTGATGCCGATGGCGGCGATGCGATTTGGCCCCACGGCCAGCGCCACCTCGTCGAGCACGGCGCGCGACAATGCCCAGATCTCGCCGGCATCATGTTCCACCCAGCCGCTGGCCGGATAATGCTGGGTGATGGGGCGCGCCGCGCTGGCAACGATCTCGCCGCCGGGGGTGAAGGCGATGGCGCGGGTGGAGGTGGTGCCGGCATCCAGCACGAGCAGCAGCTGATCGGTCATGTCACCTTTCCTAGGGGGGCAAAGCCGGTTAGGGAAGCGGTGTGAGCGCAGGCGAAACGCTTTTCGATGTGGCCATCATCGGCGCCGGCATCAACGGCGCCGGCATCGCCCGCGATGCGGCCGGGCGCGGGCTGTCGGTGGTCATCCTCGATGCCGGCGATGTCGGCGGCGCCACCTCGTCTGCTTCCACCAAGCTGATCCACGGCGGCCTGCGCTATCTGGAATTCTTCGCCTTCGGGCTGGTGAGGAAGGCGTTGGCCGAACGCGAGGTGCTGCTCGACATCGCGCCCCACATCAGCTGGCCACAGCCCTTTGTGCTGCCGCACGCTGCCGGCATGCGGCCGGTGTGGCAATTGAGGCTTGCCACCCTCCTCTATGATCATCTGGCGCGGCGGGTGGTGGTGCCGGGCTCCGAGCGCATCGACTTGCGCGCCACCCGCGCCGGGCGGGCGCTGAAGCCCGACTATCGCACCGCCTTCCGCTACTGGGACGGCTGGGTCGACGATGCCCGGCTGGTGGTCGAAAATCTGAAGGACGCCGCCGCAAGGGGCGCACTGGTGCTGCCGCGCACCACCGTGTCGCGGGCAGACCGACGCGACGGGCAATGGCAGCTGATCTGCGGCGACGGCCGCCGACTTGCAGCGCGGCAGCTGGTCAACGCCGCCGGCCCCTGGGCGGGCGAGGTCGCGCAGCGGGTCATGGGCCTCAACGATGCCCCGCAGCTGAAGCTGGTGCAGGGCAGCCACATCGTCACTCGCCGCGTGCATCTGGGGCGCGACGCCTTCATGCTGCAGCAACCGGACGGGCGCATCATCTTCGTGCTGCCCTATGAGCGGGATTTCTCGCTGATCGGGACCACCGAAACCGACGTGCAGGCGCCCGGCGCGGCGAGCGTCACCGATGGCGAGGTCGAGTATCTGCTGGCTGCTGCCAACCGCTACCTCGTCCGCCCGCTCACCGCCGAGGATGTGGTCCACCGCTTTGCCGGCGTGCGGCCGCTGGTGCTGGAACCCGGAAAGGGCGACCGGGAGACCAGCCGCGACTATCATCTCGTCAGCCACGCCGGCCTTGATGCCCTCAGCGTGGTGGGCGGCAAGATCACCACGTATCGCGTGCTCGCCGAGGACGTGCTGCGCCGCATCAGCCCGAAATCGAAGCCTTGGACGGCCAGCGCCCCGCTGCCCGGCGGCGCTTTCGAGCGGCTGCCCGGCGAACATGGTCAGGCCGGCTTCAAACGCTGGCTCGATCAACTGCAGGCGCGCGAGCATCACTATGACCCGGCCATCATCCGCCGGCTGGCGCACACCATCGGCGCCGATGCCGAACAGTTGCTGGCCGGCGGGCTGGGCCACAATCTGGGCGGCGTGTTCGAGGCCGAGCTCGATTATTTCCGTCGCCGTGAATGGGCGCAGACCAGCGGCGACGTGCTGTGGCGGCGCACCAAGCTGGGCCTCCACCTCGATAGCGCCGCGCAGGCCGAAGTGGCGCGCTGGTTCGGCGAAACCCCATCCGACCTCAAGGACATCCCGGCCGGCCACCGCTTCGCCCGGCCTGGTCTCGGCTGAGACACGGGTGGGGCGATCCGGCTGAGCGCTAGAGGTCGCCGGCTTCCCTCAGGCAATCGACCAGCACGGCGGCATCGATATTACCACCCGAGAGCGTGGCAATCACCGTCTTGCCGGCGACATCGACACGCCCGGCCAGTAGCGCAGCCAGCGTGACCGAACCGCCTGGCTCCACCACCAGCTTCAGTTCGCGGAAGGCAAAGGCAACAGCGCGCGCCACCTCGGCCTCGCTCACTGCCACGCCGGTGGCGCCGTGGTGCCGCAGCGTCGCAAAGGTGATCTCCGCCATGCGCAGCGTCTGCAGCGCGTCGCAGCGGGTCGGGCCGGGGTTCTCTACGGGCAGGATTTGCCCGGCCGCCAGGCTGCGGCAGACATCGTCATAGCCCTGCGGCTCCACGATGATGGTGGGAAGCTGGCTGCCGGCGGCAAAGCCGCTGGCGAGGCCACCGCCGCCGCAGCAGACGAGCGCGAGGTCGGCGGTTTCGCCGCGCGCCGCCAGGTCAGCGACGGCCTCAA